>DASSWD010000050.1:0-4805 GCA_035705335.1 Marinobacter sp.
GGTTCATCAGGGCATCCACGTCGTCCTCATTGGCCTTGATGTCGTCATAGCGGCTCTGGTCAACGATGGAAAACCGCAGGTTGAACCGGCGCAGCATCTCCACCAGCCACTGGTGCACCAGTGAATCCGGCACCACAATCAGCACCCGCCGGGCGCGGTTGGTTTGCAGCTGGTAGTGAAGAATCAGGCCCGCTTCGATGGTCTTGCCCAGGCCCACTTCGTCCGCCAGCAATACCCGGGGCGCGTGGCGACGGGCCACTTCGTGGGCGATGTAGATCTGGTGTGGCAGGTGCTGGGTTCGGGCGCCAATCAGACCCTGGGCCGGCGAAGCCCGCAAGCGGTCTTGATGCTCAAGCGTGGCCATTCGCAACCGGAAGGCGCCGTTGCGCTCGAACTGGCCGGCAAACAGGCGCTGGTGGGGCGCAGAGAAATTCACCGAGCCCGCCAGTTTCACTTCCGAGATTTCCTGAAGCGTGTCGCCGTCATCGGCGTGGTACACCAGTACCCCGCCCTGCTCTTCCACCGCTCGAACTACATAGGTGTTGCCGTCAAACGTCTCAATCTGCTCACCCAACTGGTACACAATGCGCGACAGCGGCGCGTTGTCGATAGCGTACGTGCGCTCCTCATCCACCGCCGGGAAACCCAGGGTGACCCGGCGCCCGGAGATATCCGTAACGATCCCGAGCCCCAGTGCGGTGTCACTGTGGCTGACCCAGCGCTGACCGATGACAAATTCCGACGTTTCCAAGCAACCTCCGTTAGATAAAACCAATCAGGGACAACACGTTTCAAAGAATACAGCGCCAGACCTGCCCGCCGCCCGGCAATCGTGGGGAAACCGGCGCGTTACTATGCGTCCGCGCGGGTTTCACGTACCCAGTAGGCGGTCGCGCCACAGACCGCAGCCGGCACCACCACCAGGTTCAGTACCGGCACCATGGCCCCCAGGGCCACCGGCAGACCGAAACCAAACGCCGACAACCGGGTATCGCCCAACTGCCGGCGCAGTGCCGGAAAGCTGACTTTGTGATTATCTGCGGGGTAGTCCACGTACTGCAGCGCCATCATCCAGCAGTTGAACAGAAACCAGAGCAGCGCGGCGATGAGGTTAACCACCGGGATCATGCCAATAATGAACAACCCAATGGCCCGGGGCAGGTAGTAGGCAATTTTCTGTACTTCCCGCCACAGCGCGCGGGGAACATCCTTGATGATGGACGCCCAGCTATCGTCGGTGCTGACCTCCTGTCCGGTCAGGTGTTTTTCAGTCAGTTCTGACAGATAACCATAAAAGGGTGAGCCAATCAGGTTGGCGAGAATGACAAAGCCATACGCCAGCATCAGCAGGATCACCAGGCTGTAGAGAATCCAGAACAGCCAGTCCAGAGCCTGCAGCCAGGTCCAGTCCGGCAGCCAGCTCATCACCGCAGCGATCATCAGGGCGAACAACTCGGCGACAAAATAGAACAGCACGCCGAACAGCAGGACATTGATCACCAGGGGAATCAACACAAACAGCCGCAGCCCAGGCTGGCGAATCAGGCCGAACCCCTCGCCCAGGTAACCCAATCCCCGGAAAAAGTTGCCTTTGAGCATGGTGATATCGCCTCCGCTGGCCTCTGATACGTGGGGCGCCAAGGATAGCATGTCAGCGCTCGGGCCACAGCCCGCCGCGAACCAGCCGCCGGCACGTTTACCAATCCTGAGACTTTAACCCTACGCTCTGTAGGAAATATCGCACAAAGATGTAAGAAGTCTCACCAACTTGCTGTACGCAGGGCTGGCGAAGTTCAGCCAGATAAATTCTACCAATATGTTTTATCAGAATTTTTTATTGGCAACAGCACCACTTCACACAAGCGTCATGCACTGGTCACCTTTTTCCAAATCTGACGCTGGTATAGTGACTTCGTCAAGGATGACAGGGAAAAGGAAGACGCACCGGACGCACCCCTGCAAGGACTGCCGGGAGAGGCAAGGACACATGGACGCCTCGCTTAAGGGATAACGAATTGGAACGCCAGCTAGGACGCTGGCACCAGGGATCGGCAAAAGGATCTGGCAACACGGCTGTTGCCCGTCGCGCACGGAGGCGCCAACCTGTTCCGAATCTGAACCGCTGAGGATGGCAGTTCAGTACCTGTGAAGGGCAACTCAAGGGTTGCCCTTTATTTTTTTGCCTGATCGTTTCTTACCCCATTGAATTCCTCGAACTCGTTCAGTTCCGTCCAGGTTCTACCTTCACGCCATATGATGTGGCACCGCCCATTGGGTATACTGCCGCCTCACCCTTGGCAACCTGAACCGACTTTACATGGCACACAGACCCGATACCGACGATTACCTTCGGCTGTTTCTGACCGACGTCCCGCTGATGGATGTGCGTGCCCCGGTGGAGTTTGCCAAGGGCAGTTTCCCTGGTGCGGTGAACGCACCACTGATGAACGACGATGAGCGCCACCGTGTGGGCATCTGCTACAAGGAGCAGGGGCAGGATAAAGCCATCGAGCTAGGCCACGAGCTGGTCAGCGGCGCTATCAAACAGGAGCGCATTGACGCCTGGGCCATGTTCACCCAGAACCACCCTGACGGGTATCTTTTCTGCTTCCGGGGCGGCCTGCGCTCCCGGCTGACCCAGCAGTGGTTGAAGGATAGCGGGATCAACTACCCGCTGATCCAGGGCGGCTACAAGGCGCTGCGCCGCTTCCTGATTGATCAGATGGATGCCCTGATCGACAGCAGCGACCTGCGGGTGCTCAGCGGTCGCACCGGCACCGGCAAAACCCGGGTGCTGACTGACCTGCCCAACCCGATTGACCTCGAAGGCATAGCCAACCATCGGGGCTCAAGCTTTGGCCGGCAGATCACCCCTCAGCCCGGCCAGATTGATTTCGAGAACCGCCTGGCGGTGGCCATGCTCAAGGCGCACCATCAGGTGGGCGGGCCGATGTACCTGGAAGACGAGAGCCGGCTGATAGGCCGTTGTGCCCTGCCGGAAACACTGAAAACACGCATGGCGGAGTCGCCTCTGCTGATTCTGGAACAATCCATGGCGGAGCGGGTGGCCATCATCCGCGCTGATTATGTGGAAGCCATGCTGGCCGACTATCAGGCCCGGGACGGTGAAGAAGCCGGCTGGCACGCCTTTGAAGAGTACCTGCTCAGCGCCCTCGACCGCATCCGCAAACGCCTGGGTGGCGAGCGGCACCGGCAACTGCGTGCAGCCATGGAGCAGGCCCTGAAACAGCAGCAGGCAACTGGTGCTCTGGACGGCCATCACGTCTGGATTGAAGCACTGCTGAGCGCCTACTACGACCCCATGTATGACTACCAGCTCAGTCAGAAAGCCGGCCAGATTCTTGTCCGGGGAGACCCCGATACGATTCTGGACTATGCTAGAACCCATCATTCGTCGTAACACTTTCCTTATAGTCTACCGAAACCAACGAACAAGGAGTCACAAATGGAAGATTTGTTTGGAGCCAATGGCCAGGCCGCTGAATGGCTGGATCAGGCCGTCGCCCTGACCATGGCTTATGCCCCCAAGGTGGTGTTGGCCATTGTCACGCTGATTGTCGGCCTGTGGCTGGTCAAACGGTTTGTGAACGTGCTGGACAACAAACTGGGCAAGAAAGATCCGACCCTGAACAAGTTCCTGTGCGGCCTGATTGGCGCGATCCTGAAAGTACTGCTGCTGATCTCGGTGGCTTCCATGGTGGGCATTGCCACCACCTCGTTCGTGGCCATCATCGGTGCCGCCGGTCTGGCCGTCGGCCTGGCCCTGCAAGGCAGCCTGGCCAACTTCGCCGGCGGTGTGCTGATTCTGATCTTCAAGCCGTTCAAAGTCGGCGACACCATCGAAGCCCAGGGCTTCCTGGGCGCCGTGCGTGAGATCACGATTCTATACACCATCATCGACACCTTCGACAATCGCCGCATCGTGGTGCCCAACGGCAGCCTGTCCAACGCCAGCCTGATCAACGTCAGCTACTACGACACCCGTCGCTGCGACATGACCTTCGGTATCGGCTACGGCGACGACATCGACAAAGCCAAGGCGGTGATCAAACGCTGCCTGGACAGCGACGAGCGCGTGCTGCCGGAGCCGGAGCCGCGGATTTCCGTCGGCTCCCTGGGCGACAACTCGGTGAACATCATCGTGCGCCCCTGGACCAGGACCGACGACCTTTGGCCGGTGTACTGGGACATGCATGAGAAAATCAAGAAAGCCTTTGACGAGGAAGGCATCACCATTCCCTTCCCGCAGCGGGACGTGCACTTATACAAAGCAGAGTAACCCGGCGCGGCACAACCGGAACCGTTTCACACCGAAACATCCGGTTACTCGCAAACCGCGTATCCTGAACTAAGCTGACAGACAGGGTGGGGCCAGTGCCCCGCCCGCTATCGGGGCCCGGTCAAGGCACATGGCTCCAAACCACTGTCCACGCTGTCAGGAGGTTGTGACTATGCCGGCAAAGCAGTTGAAAGCGTTTCTCGACCAGGCAGGCGTTGAATACATGTGCCTGCCCCACCCTCCGGCCTTTACAGCCCAGGAACTGGCCCATCACGTGAAGATCGCCGGCGACCGGGTCGTCAAAACGGTGATCATCGAACTCGATGGCAAGATGGCCATGCTGGTAATGCCCGCCACCTGGCGCATCCGCTGGGACCGACTCTCCCGCATACTGGACACCGATTTTGTCGATCTGGCTGACGAGCAGGCCTTCCAGGATCGTTTCCCGGATTGCGAGGTCGGAGCCATGCCTCCCTTTGGCAACCTGTTTGGCATGACCGTCTAC
>DASSWD010000051.1:0-3198 GCA_035705335.1 Marinobacter sp.
ATGTCCTCAATCGGATCCATGACAATGCCAAGGCGGATGGTCATCAGGTTCTCCCGAAGTCAGTGAAGGGCGCCACAGGACCGCGCGTCGAAAAACACGAACCCGTCTGCAGAGCGAACAGGGCAATCGGTGCTATGCTGAAGCGTCAGATGGTATTGTAACTGAGCCCGGAATGCATGCGGAGAAATCCGGATCCGAATTTGTGATGGCCAGGCCGGAAGTACATTTGGTCACAAACAAAACCTTTTTCTCCGGCCAGACATACTCTATAAAGGGGCGGGGTTTATAGAAGAACCTTAATGTTTGTGTTAAAACCCCGGCTTGAAAATAACACAGTCGCTTGAGCGCAAGGCAGTTGGACAATGGATGACAACTTCGAGAATTTGAAGATCATGGTGATCGACGACAGCAAGACGATTCGTCGCACCGCGGAAACCCTCCTCAAGAAAGTCGGCTGTGAGGTAATTACCGCCACTGACGGCTTTGACGCTCTGGCCAAAATCGCCGACTCCCAACCGGACATCATTTTTGTCGACATCATGATGCCGCGACTGGATGGCTACCAGACCTGCGCCCTCATCAAGAACAACTCTTCCTTCAAGAAGACGCCGGTGATCATGCTTTCGAGCAAAGACGGCCTGTTCGACAAGGCCAAAGGTCGTATCGTAGGCTCCGACCAGTATCTGACCAAACCGTTCAGCAAGGACGAACTGTTGAATACGATCCGCCAATTCATGCCGCAGGCGGAACAGTAAACCTGCTGACACCGAGAACGATTGAGGAAACCATGGCCCGTATTCTGATTGTTGACGACTCGCCAACCGAAGTAAAAAAGATCTCCACCATTCTGGAAAAGCACAAACACGAAGTGCTGACCGCCGACAACGGCGCAGACGGTGTCGCCAAAGCTCGCGCCGAAACCCCCGATCTGGTCCTGATGGACGTGGTCATGCCGGGCCTGAATGGCTTCCAGGCCACCCGGCAGCTGACACGCGCGCCGGAAACCGCGTCTATCCCGGTGGTGATTGTCACCACCAAAGACCAGGAAACGGACCGTGTGTGGGGCACCCGACAGGGCGCCAAGGGTTATCTGGTCAAGCCAGTTAACGAAGATGATCTGATCAAAACAATCAACAGTCTGATTGCCTGATCCCGAACGTGGAGTCCGCATGTCCGCCAAGGCCGCCCCTTTTGCCGTTCTGACGGATATCGCCCAGCGCAGCCGGTCCCTTGCGGCCGGCCTGCCGGAGCAGCAGGAAGCCGTCGAACTCTGGAACGGCATCGGCTTCATTCTGGCCGGCGAACGCTACGTTGCCCCCATGGGAGAGGTAACGGAAATCCTTCACGTTCCCCGCTTTACCCATATCCCCGGAGTCCGCCCGTTCCTGCTGGGTGCGGCGAATGTTCGGGGGCGCCTGCTGCCACTTGTCGACCTCGCCAGTTTCTTTAACGTCCCCCGTTCATCCAAAAGCACCCGCGAACGCCGTGTGCTGGTGGTGGAACAGGGTGATGTGTTCAGTGGTCTGGTGGTTGATAACGTGCTGGGCATGCAGTATTTCGCAACCGAAAGTTTCAGGGCACAACCGGAAGGCGTGCCTGACAGCGTTCGACCGTTCGTTAATGGCGGTTATGAGCGTAACGAGGAAGTCTGGAAAGTGTTTTCAGCCGCCGATCTGGTGGACGACGAACGCTTCCTGGATGTCGCACAGTGGTAAGGGTGCTGGTACTGGCAGGAACATCGCCCTGACCGTCTGAAACCCGCTACAACAAACTTGCCAAATTTCAGAAGAAAGAGGCCGGGAGCCAGAAAATGAAAAACAGAGCCGGAAAACTCAGTCTGGGACAGGGAGGCAACAAGCTGATTGCCGGCCTGATTGCCGCACTGATTGCACTGACCGTCCTGCTCGTTGTGGTGCTGTTTATCATCAACAGGGATAGCCAGAACGATCAGCAGTACATTGCCCACACCGCCGAGCTGCGGGTGCTTTCCCAGGAGATCGCGAAAAACGCCACAGAGGCGGCAGGCGGGACTGCGGAAGCGTTCGAACAATTGCGACGCTCGCGAGACGAGTTCCAGCAACTGTGGACGAATGTCACAGAAGGTGACCCCCAGACTGGCCTGCCACCAAGCGAACTGGCCCAGCAAAGTGGCGTGCAGGAATACTGGAACCTGGTTCGGGAGAGTGCCGACAGCATTCTCTCTACCCGCGAGGCCGTACTTGGCCTGCACGAAGTGGCCCGCACCCTGAACGAAACGATTCCGATGCTGCAAGTGGAATATGACGATATCGTTCAGATACTGCTGGAAAATGATGCGCCCTCCGAACAGATAGCCCTCGCCCAGCGCCAGTCATTGCTGGCCGAGCGGATTGTGCGCTCGGTCAATAATGTACTCTCCGGCGACGAAGACGCCGTTATTGCCGCCGACCGTTTCGGTCGGGACGCTGACCTGTTCGGGCGCGTTCTTGATGGTCAGTTAAACGGCAATCCAGCCATGGACATTTCCCGGGTAGAGGATGACGACGCTATCTATGGCCTGGAAGCAGTGGATGAGCTGTTCCAGTTTGTCAGCCAGAACGTTGACGCCATCCTTGAAGCCTCTCCCGACCTCTTCAAGGTGCGCACGGCCGCCAGTGATATCTTCCAGAATTCCGAAATTCTGCTTGCTGAACTGTCCGGCCTGGCAGACGCCTTTGCCGCCCAATCAAGCAACCGCCTGATCAGCCCGACCCTGGCCTTCATCATCCTGGCCGCCATGGTGGCGATCGTTGTGTTCATCGGTCTGGCCCTCTACCGCGATGCCCAGGCCCGCCTGGCCAGCACGCAGGAACAGAACGAACAGAACCAGAACGCGATCCTGCGACTGCTGGACGAACTGGCCGACCTGGCCGATGGTGACCTGACCACCGAGGCCACGGTAACGGAAGACTTCACCGGTGCCATCGCCGACTCCATCAACTACGCGATCGACCAGATGCGCGGGCTGGTACAGGCCATTCGTGGCACGGCAGTACGGGTAGCATCCGCTGCCCAGGAAACCCAGGCCACAGCCATGCACCTGGCCGATGCCTCCGAACACCAGGCCCAGGAAATCGCCGGCGCCTCCGCGGCGGTGAACGAAATGGCCGTGTCCATCGACCAGGTCTCCTCGAACGCCGCCGAATCCTCCGCGGTTGCGGAGCGGTCGGTTGCGATCGC
>DASSWD010000052.1:0-9159 GCA_035705335.1 Marinobacter sp.
CGCTGAACACCGGTGCAAAGCCCACACTGCAGCCGGGCCAGTTGCCATCGACCACCCCGATTCAGCCGTTACCGGCGCCGGTCCAGCAGGCTATCCAGTTACTCCTGCAGCAACTGCCAGCGGGCGAGACCCTGACCCGAACCGTTGACAGCCCAGATTCCGGCATCGCCAACGTTCGCCAGTGGCTGGCCGGCAGCGGCGTATTTGCCGAATCCAGCCTGCTGCAGAGCGGCACCCTCCCTCCAACAGACCTGAAACTGGCGTTGACCCAGGTGGTCGCGCGACTGCTGGCGGCTGAGGGCAAAGGCGTCGACACCTTCAACCGTTTAACGCCGACCACCAGCGCAGATCTGCTACAGGCCCCTCTGCAGTTCCCCCGGTTCAGCACCCCCGCGGTCACCAGTCAGGGTACCGAGCCGGTCACCGTCGGGCAGATGCTGAGACTACTGGCGGGTATGCTGAACCGTATTACCGTTAATCAGTTACATGCCCAGAGCCTGAACACCCGGGCGGGTGCTGAACCGGGCGCACCGGTGAACACCCTGTTAATGGAACTGCCGTTTCTCAACCCCCAGCAGGAACCCCGCGTGACGCAGCTTCGGCTGGAGCAGTACGAGCGTGAGTCGGCACCGACTGATCAGCCGGGCAGAGCCTCGGTGAGCGAATGGCGACTGTCCCTGACCATGGATCTGGACGACGCTGGCGCGCTGCATTTCGACGTCAATCTGCGGCTACCGGCGGTCAGCGCCCAGGTCTGGGCAGAAAAGCAGGACACCCTGCGGCGGGTGAATGAATCCCTGCCCCGGCTAAGGGACAGCCTGGCCGAACTGGGGCTGGATATCGAAGAGCTGGCCTGTCGCCGCGGCACACCGCAACGAACGGAAACCCGGCTGGAACATCGACTGGTGGATACCCGGGCATGAGCGAATCCGGCAAAGACCACATCCCCGCGGCCGTCGCGCTGAAATACGACGGTAAGAAAGCGCCGGTGATTTCGGCCACCGGTACCTGGGAACTGGCAGAGGAAATCATCCGGATCGCCCGGGAGCACGAAGTGCCCCTGTACGAGAACCCCGAACTGGCGGGCATTCTGGGCCGGCTGTCGCTGAACGACGACATCCCGGAGGAACTGTATCAGGTGATCGCGGAGATACTGGCGTTCGCCTTCCATATCCGGGATCGAACGCCAGACGACGCCGGGGCCGACCCCTGAACGCTAGCCCGGAGCGGAGCCCGACGTCAGGCGGCGCGACGTTTCTTGAGCGCAGACACCAGCTCGGCTTCCGGGCGGGAAATGCCGCAGGTATTCATCAGGTCGTCAATGTCCGCACCCAGATCCACCAGCCGCGCCGCCTCGTCGTAGGAGATCCGCAACGGGTCGTTCTGGCGCATTTCTTCCAGAGCCCGGCCGAGCTCGTGCAACTGGCGCTCACAGGCCACCAGACGCTGCCCTACCCCCAGGCTGCCGCTGGTGGTAGCGTGCAGTTCCCTGCCGAGGGTGTCACACCGGGATTTCACTGTGGCCTGCAAAGCCCGGACCCGACGGCCCAGAAGCAGGCCCTGCAGTAGCAACAGACCCAGCGCGAGGGCGGTCAGGCCCCAGGGGAACCAGGCAGGAATGGACAAACTCATGATGGACATCTCCGTAAGTGAAGATCACCGCAGACATCCATCATGGCTCTGACCGGAGGGTCAGAGCGACGCGACTTCAGCCCATTCGTGATCGGACAGCATCTTGTCAAACTCGACGAGAATGATCAGCTCGCCGTTCTTGTTGCACACACCCTGGATGAACCTGGCACTTTCCTCGTTCCCGACGTTGGGCGCGGTCTCAATCTCGCTGGCCTTGAGGTAGACCACCTCGGCCACGGAATCCACCAGAATGCCGATCACCTGGCTTGAGGATTCCAGCACCACAATGCGCGTGGCATCGGTGACCTCTGCATCCATCAGTCCGAACCGCCGGCGGGTGTCAATCACCGTGACTACGTTGCCCCGCAGGTTGATGATGCCCAACACATAGTCCGGCGCACCGGGAACCGGGGCAATCTCGGTATACCGCAGCACTTCCTGGATCTGCATCACGTTGATGCCGTAGGTTTCGTCATCCAGACGGAAGGTCACGTACTGCAGAACCTGATCATCATGGGACTGATTCACTTGTCCGCTCGGGGATGCCATAGCGTTTGTCTCCTTCTCGGCCGCCCGGCGGGCAACCTGATCGTCAAAAAATCATCGTCAGTGCCCAATACTATAGTTGAGGGCACAAACCGTGCCAGCCCGGCACGGTTTCATTCGGTAACGGGCCCGATCAGCTCAGATCCAGGTGGTGCTCGCGCTCTGCCCGCACCAGCAGGTTGGCCATGGTGCGCACATCAATCAGCGCGCACATATGATCAATCACCGTGCCCGCCAGCCAGGGCCGCTTGCTGCGGGCGGTGCGCCAGCGAACCTCATCCGGTTTCAGGGTGAAGGACTGGGCCACATCATCGCAGGCCAGGCCCCACTCACTGTCATCCAGGCGAATCACAAACCGGTAGTTCTCCCGCGCAGCGTCCGGCACCCGGCCGGCCATGATCCACTCGGCGGTATCCACCACCCGCAGGTTATGGTCCCGGTCGGGGCGAATGCCCATATACCAGCGTGGGCTGCCCGGGATCGGGCGAATCTCGTCTTCAATGCGGTGGATCGCGCCCAGCAGCACCAGGGGGACGGCAAGCTGCAGGCCGGCCACCGTGAAAATCAGGCATTCAAAGGGCTGCCCGGACCAGTCCGGGCGCGCTGGTGGCTCATCGTTGGGAGGCGGCAGCTCGGCCGTTACCTGTGCCACCTTAGCCACTGGGATTGCTGCCACGGGGATAGCTTCCGGCGCCGGTTTTTCGACAACCGGCTCTGGCACGGCAATGTCTTCCTGCCATGCGGTGCTGGTCGCCGTGTGCAGCAGTTCGTCAAGATAGCTGGCAATGGCCGCCTCTGGCGCGGCCAGCTGCGTCATTTTTTTGTCAGCCATGCTGACGCTCCTTCAGGCTGCCGGTTCTCGCCATCAGGTCATCGAGCAGGTGGCTGTAGGCCCGCACACCATGGGTGTCCGGGTCCAGATCCGACGGCACCACGCCGGCCTGGCTGGCGTCCCGGAACTTGGTGTCCACCGGGACCGCGTAACGCCACAGGTGCTCGCCGTAGGTTTTGCGCAGCAGGTTCAGGCTTTTTACCGAGGCCTGGGTGCGCCGGTCAAACAGGGTCGGCACGATGGTGTAAGGCAGCTCGTTCTTCTGGGACCGCATGATCATCTGCAGGGTATGCAGCATGCGCTCCAGGCCCTTGATCGCCAGAAACTCGGTCTGCACCGGAATCACCAGGTGCTGGGCCGCAGCCAGGGCGTTGACCATCAACACACCCAGAGAAGGCGTGTTGTCGAGAATCACATAGTCAAAATCGTCCCAGAGCTGGGCCAGTGCCCGGGAGATAATCAGCCCCATGCCCTCAACGCCGACCATGCGCCGCTCCAGCGTCGCCAGCGCCGTGCTGGCCGGCAACAAGGACAGCCGCGGGCATGGAGTGTCGGTGATCAGTTGCGCAGGCAAGCCATCGGGTACCTTGCCCTGGTGCTGGAACAGGTCAAACACGCTGTGGGCGATGGTGTCCGGGTCATGGCCAAACCAGCTGGTCAGCGAGCCATGGGGGTCCAGATCCACCACCAATACCCGCTTGCCTCGCTGGGCCAGCAGCCCCCCCAGTGCCACCACCGAGGTTGTCTTGCCTACACCGCCTTTCTGATTGGCTACTGCCCAGATTCGCACGCTTGTTACTCCAGTCACGGATGATCCCGGCGCCGGTCTGCCGGCACCTGAAACGGTTATCGGCACATCCGACACTTACTTGAAGCCAGAACATGGCCTTGCGGCAAGTGCTTGCCGATTTGGAATGTGGACCGCAGGTAATACAGGAAGTGTGCCAGCCCAGCTATACGAACCTGCCACCGTGCGCCGCAGGAGCGGATCAGCGCATGGCGCCGCGAACGCTGGCGTCCCGGGAGATCAGCAGGACCACCCGGCGGTTCCGGCGCCGGCCCTCTTCGGTATCGTTACGGGCCACCGGCTGATACTGACCATAGCCAACCGCCGCAATGCGTTCCGGCTCAATGCCCTCGCGCACCAGCATTCTGGCGACAGCTGCTGCTCGGGCGGTCGACAGCTCCCAGTTGGAAGGAAAGCGAGGGGTACTGATCGGCTGGTTGTCGGTAAAGCCTTCCACCTTGATGGCGTTGTCCCGGTTCTGGAGTACCGTGGCAATCTTCTCGACCACCTCGAACGCATCGTAATGGGGCTCGGCGTCCCCGCTGCCAAACAACAGGCTATTGGGCAGATTCAGTTCGATCCACTGATCACTGGATTCCAGAGTGACAACGCCCTGGCTGATCAACTCATCGAACTCCATGGCCAGTTGCGTCGCCATGCTTTGCAGCGCCTCGGCGCGAGCCTGGATATCCAGCTCCGGGTTGCGGGGCGCTTCAGTGACCGCCGGCGGGATGATCTCATCCTGCGCCTGCTCTGGCGCCCGGGCCGGCTGGTCCCCCACCGCCACCGGTTGCAGCGATCGCTCAGGGGCATTGAACACGCCGGTAAAGGTTTCCGACAGGACCTTGTACTTGCCTTCGTTGACCGACGACACTGAATACATCACCACAAAAAACGCAAACAGCAGCGTGATGAAATCCGCGTAGGAAATCAGCCAGCGTTCCTTATTGTGAAGATCATCTTCCGGTGCCCGGCGCCGTCGCATAGACCTGCCTGTTCCGCTTACTGCAGGAAACCCCGCAGCCTCAGCTCAATAGATTTGGGGTTTTCACCTTCGGCAATGGCGATGATGCCGTCAATCATCATGTCTTCGTAGCGGGAGCGTTCCCGGACAATGCCACGAAGTTTGTTGGCGATCGGGAAGAACAGCAGGTTGGCCAGGGCCACGCCGTAAATGGTGGCGACGAACGCCGTGGCGATGCCGCCCCCCAGGGATTGCGGATCTTCAAGATTGGTCATCACCTGAATCAGACCCATCACCGCACCGATAATGCCGATGGTGGGGGAATAGCCGCCCATGGCCTCATAGACCTTGGCGGATTCGAGATCCCGCTGTTCCCGGTTCTCAAGCTCCACTTCCATGATGCTGCGAATGGCTTCCGGTTCGGCGCCGTCCACGAGCAACTGCAGGCCTTTTCGGGCGAATCGCTCGGGCTCCCGCTCTGCCAGCCCCTCCAGGCCCAGCAGGCCCTGCTTGCGGGCCTTGACGCTCCAGTCGATGACCTTGCCAACGCCATCCTCCAGCGAAACGTAAGGGGGGAAAAATACCCACCGCACCTGGCTGAACGACCGTTTGAGCAGCGGCCAGGAGGTTTGCAGGATAGTCGCGGCCAGGGTGCCACCAATGACAATCAGCGCGGCCGGGCCGTTGAACAGGGAGCTGACGGCGCCGCCCTCGAGCAGGTTGCCGCCCAATATGGCGACGAAGGCCAGAATGATGCCGAGAAGGCTGAGTATGTCCATCAGCTCACGCCTTCAGTCAGCCGTTGGCCGATCTCATCCAGGGCCAGTACCTCGTCGGTCAGGTTGGCTTTGGCCACGGCCATGGGCATGCCATAGATCACGGAGGTACGTTCGTCCTGGGACCAGATCACTGAACCGGTCTGTTTCATCATCCGGCAGCCTTCCTTGCCGTCCGAGCCCATGCCGGTGAGGATCAGGCCCAGGGTCTTGCCCGGGAAGCTGCGCGCCAGGGAACCAAAGGTGACGTCCACGCAGGGTTTGTAGTTCAGCCGCTCATCGCCAGGCAGGATACGAACCCGGGCCTGGCCGCCGCGATTCTCGATCATCATCTGCTTGCCGCCCGGCGCCAGCAGAGCCAGACCAGGGCGCAGGACATCACCGTCTTCCGCCTGGCGGACCTCAATCCTGCACAGCTTGTTCAGGCGTTCGGCAAAGGCCGGGGTAAAACTGGCTGGCATGTGCTGAACCAATACCAGCGGTGCGGGGAAATTCGCAGGTAACACCGTCAGAACTTTCTGCAGCGCAACCGGGCCACCGGTGGAGGTACCAATGGCCACCACGCTGTAAGCGCGTGCCGGCGTCTTGCGGCCAGCGCGCCTTGCAGGCTCAGTGGGTTGAGGTGCTTCAGCTCTCGGCTGCAAGGTTGATGGCCGTGGCGCCGGCCGGGAGGCTCTGGCCTCGAGACTTCTCCGGACCGATGATTCACGGGTGCTCGGGGCGTGGGGTTCAGGGGTGGACGGCACCGGCTCGGCCGCGACCGAGCGGGAATTGGGCCGACTGGCCGCCACGTCGAGAATGCGTTCAATCAGGATCCTCTGAAGCTGACTGGAATCCCGGGCAATCTCCTCGAAATTCTTTGGCAGGAAATCCACGGCGCCGGCTTCCAGCGCATCCAGGGTCACCCGCGCGCCTTCGTAGGTCAGCGACGAAAACATCAGCACCGGCGTTGGTCGCCTGCGCATGATTTCCCGAACCGCGGAAATGCCGTCCATCACGGGCATTTCGTAGTCCATGGTAATCACGTCCGGCCGCAACTTTTCCGCCAGCTCCACCCCTTCCCGACCGTTAGCGGCCGCGCCGACCACCTTGATCTGGCCTGAAGCGCTGAGAATCTCCGTCAGTCGTTTCCTGAAAAAGCCTGAGTCATCAACGACCAGGACAGAAACTGTCATCCATTTCTCCTAAACCTTCCGGGAGCGTGCCCGTGCAGACTCGTCAGCCGTAATACTGAAGCAGGCTGGGCACATCGATAATCAGTGCTATACGACCGTCGCCGGTAATAGTAGCACCGGCCATCCCCGGAGTACCCTGCAGCGCGCGGCCCAGGGGTTTGATCACCACTTCTTCCTGGCCCACCAACTGATCTACCACAAATCCGACCTGCCTGGTGCCCATGGCAACAATGACCACGTGGGCGTTGTCCGGCTCTTCCTGGACCGCAGCGCCTTTGACCAGCCAGCGCTTGATGTGGAACAGCGGAAACACCTTGTCACGCACCACGATGCACTCGCGGCCATCCACCACGTTGGTTCTGGTCAGGTCCAGGTGGAAGATTTCCACCACATTGACCAGCGGCAGGGCGAAGGACTGGTCCCCCAACATGATCATCAGCGTCGGCATGATGGCCAGGGTAAGGGGCACCTTGATAATGATACTGCTGCCCTTGCCCTTCTCGGACACAATGTTGAGCTGGCCGTTGAGCTGGCCAATCTTGGTTTTCACCACGTCCATGCCCACACCGCGGCCGGACACATCGGAAATCTGTTCCTTGGTGGAGAACCCGGCGGCAAAGATCAGGTTGAAGCATTCGTTGTCGGTCAGCCGGTCGGCGGCGTCCTGATCATAAATACCCTTCTCTACCGCCTTGCGCCGCAGTATTTCCGGGTCCATACCCGCGCCGTCATCGGTGATGGACAGCAGGATATGATCGCCTTCCTGCTCGGCGGACAGGGTCACGGTACCTTGTCTGGGCTTGCCGGCCTTCTCACGCACCTCCGGTGCTTCGATGCCATGGTCCACGGAGTTACGCACCAGGTGAACCAGCGGGTCCGAGAGAGCCTCAACCAGATTTTTGTCGAGGTCGGTGTCTTCACCATGCATGACCAGATTGACTTCTTTTTTCAGGCTGCGGGCCAGGTCGCGAACCACCCGCGGGAAGCGGCCAAACACTTTCTTGATCGGCTGCATACGGGTCTGCATCACCGCCGCCTGAAGGTCCGTGGTAACCACGTCAAGGTTAGAGACGGCCTTGTGCATGTGCTCGTCTTCGCTTTCCGAACCCAGCCGCTGCAGCCGGTTACGCACCAACACCAGCTCACCCACCATGTTCATGATGTCGTCGAGGCGCTTGGTGTCGACCCGCACGGTGGTCTCGGCCGCAGCCGAGGCTGAATCGCGGGCCGGGGCTGAGGCGGCAACTGGCGCCGGTTGTGACGGCTTGGGCTGCGGCTTCGATGCAGGCTTTGCGGCAGGCTTGCCCTTCGAGGGGGACTGTGGCGGCGCTTTCTCCGCATCGGGTTTTTTGGCGCCCTCCTTGCCAGCGCCCGGGCTCGCGCCCCTGCCATGCAGTTCGTCCAGCAGCTTTTCAAATTCGTCGTCGGTGATCAGGTCATCACCGCCAGACGACGCTTTAGCAGTGGCGGCCAGCGGGCTTTCCGCTTGCTTGCCAGCCTCAGGCTCCGGGTCGGAATCGGCCACGGTTCCCTGGAACTGGCCTTTGCCGTGCAACTGATCGAGTAATGCCTCGAACTCGTCGTCGGTAATGTCGTCGCTATCACTGGCACCACCAGTCCCACTGGCTGCTGTCTCGGTGCCTGCAGGGGCGTCTTTCGGGCGGATGCCCGCCTCTGAACCTGAGTCATCGGCAAGGGCATCAAGCAACTGTTCGAATTCTTCGTCGGTGATGTCTCCGCCATCCTCACCGGAGCCAGCTCCAGCCCCGGGCTCAGGCGCCGGTTTCACCGACGGCGCGGCACTGGATTCGGGTTTGGCAAATTGGTCCAGCGCTTCAATCAGAGAGGCTGGCGCCGGTGTCGGCTCTTCCTGGTTGCGTACCTGCTCGAACATGGCGTTGACGTTGTCCAACGCCTCGAGCACCACGTCCATCAGTTCTGAGGTCACCGGGCGTTTGCGATTACGAAGGATATCGAACACGTTCTCTGCCGAGTGACAGCAGCTGACCAGCGCGTCCAGTTGCAGGAAGCCGGCGCCACCCTTGACTGTGTGGAAGCCCCGGAAAATGGCGTTCAACAGATCGCCGTCGTCGGGATGCTGCTCCAGATCAACCAGCTGTTCAGACAGCTTTTCGAGAATTTCGCCGGCCTCAACCAGGAAGTCCTGCAGAATCTCTTCGTCGGCATCAAATGCCATGCGCTACCCTCTTTGCTGTTCAGAAACCCAGACTGGACAGCAGATCGTCCACGTCGTCCTGGCCGGAGACTACATCTTCCCGCTGATCGGCTTTTATCTGCGGCCCTACTCCTTTTTCGGCCGACTCTTTCTTTTCTTCAATCTGATGTACGGTTCCGGTCAACTGATCCACGTGGCTGGCCATCACCACCAGGCCCAGCAGGTTCTCTTCCACTTCCTTGACCAGGGCCGTGACCTTCTGGATAACCTG
>DASSWD010000053.1:0-3147 GCA_035705335.1 Marinobacter sp.
GCCCACGCTGCATATTATTGATGCCAAGGGGAGGGTTTGATGTACCAGGACGATGATCCCATCGAAACCAGCGAATGGCTTGACGCGCTGGAGTCTCTGATTGAGAACGAAGGCGTTGAGCGGGCCAAATTCATTCTGGAAAGGCTGTCTGAACGGGCGAGCCGGGACGGCACTGAACTGCCGTACTCCATTACCACACCATTCCGGAACACCATCCCGGTTGCCAACGAAGCGCGTATGCCAGGCGACCTGTTTATGGAGCGCCGCATTCGCTCCCTGATTCGCTGGAACGCGATGGCCATGGTGGTGCGGGCGAACAAGCGCCCGGGTGACCTGGGTGGTCACATCTCCACATTCTCGTCCGCCGCGACCCTGTACGACGTCGGTTTCAACTATTTCTTCCACGGTGGCGAAGGCGAACGTGCCTCTGACCTGGTGTATTTCCAGGGTCATGCTTCACCGGGTATCTACGCGCGCTCCTTCCTTGAGGGCCGCTTTACCGAGCAGCAGCTCGACAAGTACCGGGAAGAAGTCGACGGCGAAGGCCTGTCGTCTTACCCGCACCCCTGGCTGATGCCGGATTACTGGCAGTTCCCGACCGTATCCATGGGTCTGGGCCCGATCCAGTCGATCTACCAGGCCCATGTAATGAAGTACCTGCACAGCCGTGAGCTGATCGACATGGACGGCCGCAAAGTCTGGGCCTTCGTCGGTGACGGCGAATGTGACGAGCCGGAAACCCTGGGTTCCATCTCCAAGGCTGGCCGTGAAAAACTGGACAACCTGATCTGGGTGGTCAACTGCAACCTGCAGCGCCTGGACGGCCCGGTGCGTGGTAACGGCAAGATCGTTCAGGAACTGGAAGGCATCTTCCGTGGGGCCGGCTGGAACGTGATCAAGGTGGTCTGGGGTCGCATGTGGGACCCGCTGTTCGAGAAAGACGAAGACGGTGCCATGCAGCGTGCCATGGACGAAATGTGCGATGGCGAATTGCAGAACCTGACCTTCAAAGGCCCAGCGTTCACCCGCAAGGAATTCTTCGGCAAGTACCCGGAGCTGGCCAAACTGGCGGAAAACCTGTCCGACGAAGACATCAGCAAGCTTAACCGCGGTGGCCACGACCCCTACAAGGTGTACGCGGCGTACCACAAAGCGGTCAACCAGGCCAACGGCAAGCCGACGGTGATTCTGGCGCACACCATCAAGGGTTACGGTTTCGGTGCCGCGGGCGAAGCCCAGAACACCGCCCACTCCCTGAAGAAGCTGGACATCGACACCCTGAAGGCCTTCCGGGACCGCTTTGGTGTGCCCCTGAAAGACGAAGAGCTGGAAAAGGTGCCGTACTACCGCCCGGCGCCGGACAGCCCGGAGCTGGTCTACATGAAGAAGCGCCGGCAGGAACTGGGTGGTTTCTATCCCAAGCGCAACAAGGACTGCCAGCCCCTGCAGATTCCGGAACTGGATATCTTCAAACAGGTGCTGGAAGGTTCTGGTGGCCGTGAAATCTCCACGACGATGGCATTCGTGCGTATCCTGGCTGCCCTGGTCAAGGACAAGCGTATCGGCAAGCGAGTGGTCCCCATCGTGCCGGACGAAGCCCGTACCTTCGGTATGGAAGGTATGTTCCGCCAACTGGGGATCTACACCGCGGAGGGGCAGAAGTATGTGCCCCAGGACCGTGAGCAGATCATGTACTACCGGGAAGACAAGAAAGGTCAGATCATGCAGGAGGGCATCAACGAAGCTGGCGCCATGTCGACCTGGATGGCGGCCGCTACGTCCTACAGCAGCAACAACTTCCCGCTGATTCCGTTCTATGTGTTCTATTCCATGTTCGGCTTCCAGCGTGTGGGCGATCTGGCCTGGGCCTCCGGCGACATGCAGGCCCGTGGCTTCCTGATCGGCGGTACCGCCGGCCGCACCACCCTGAACGGGGAAGGCCTGCAGCACCAGGACGGCCACAGCCACATCCTGGCCAACACCATTCCGAACTGTAAGGCCTACGACCCGGCCTACGGTTACGAGATGGCCGTGGTGATCCGTCACGGTATGAAAGAGATGTTCGAAGAGAATCAGAACGTCTTCTATTACCTGACCATCGAGAACGAGAACTACGAACAGCCGGGCATGCCGAAAGGTTGCGAAGACGGCATCATCAAGGGCATGTACCAGTTCGATTCCGTCGAAACCAAGGGCCGCAAGAAGAGCCCGCGGGTTCAGCTGCTGGGTTCCGGTGCGATTCTTAACGAAGTGCGCGCCGCCGCCGAAATGCTTCGGGACGACTGGGGCGTGGCCTCCGACATCTGGAGCGTGACCAGCTACAACGAACTGGCCCGTGACGGCCAGCACGTTGAGCGCTGGAACCACCTGCACCCGGATGACAAGCCGCGTAAGCCGTACGTTACCCAGTGCCTGGAGAAGCAGCAGGGTCCGGTGGTGTCGTCCACCGACTACATCAAGCTGCACTCCGAGCAGCTGCGGGCGTTCATCCCGAAAACCTACATGACCCTGGGCACCGACGGTTTCGGTCGCAGCGACACCCGTGAGAAGCTGCGTAACTTCTTCGAAGTGGACCGCTACTACGTGACCGTTACCGCTCTGGCTGCCCTGGCGAAGGACGGCGAGGTCAAGCAGGAGCAGGTTCTCGAGGCCATGCGCAAGTACGGTATCGATCGCAACAAAACGAACCCGGTGCTGAGCTAAGGAGTCCGCCATGAGTGAACAGGAAATCAAGGTTCCCGATCTCGGCGGCGCAGATGAAGTCGAGATCATCGAAATCATCGCCAGTGCTGGGGATTCGGTCGCGGAAGAAGATCCGATTCTGACCGTTGAGTCCGACAAGGCCTCCGTAGAACTGCCCGCGCCAATGGCGGGCAAGATCACCAAGATCACCGTCAAGGTCGGCGACAAGGTGAAGGAAGGCGACGTGGTCGGCATGATGGAAACCGCGGGCGGTGCCGGCGGTTCCGACAGCGCCGATGCAGATTCTGAAAAAGCGGAAAAGGAAGAAGCCCCGGCTGAACAGCCGAAGGCCGAGGAATCCAAGCCGGCGCCGAAGAAAAAGTCTTCCGGCGGCTCCCGCACGGAACTGGTCAAAGTGCCGAATCTGGATGGCTTTGACAACGTGCCGGTGATCGAGATCAACGT
>DASSWD010000054.1:0-2321 GCA_035705335.1 Marinobacter sp.
CAGGGTGTGGCGGGCCTGGTAACAGAAAAGAGAAAGCACTGTAGCAATTTTTTTTATTCCATTGATTTTATTGATGATGGTGTAAGAGATAATTCGCCTCTGGCTGACAAGCTGCGGCGAATTCGAGAAGTAATGGTCAAAAAGCAGAGCCTGAAGTCGCGCCGGGGCTCCAGCCCGGCCACGAGCTTCCGGCAAATGGCCTGATACCCGGTTCCACCCCACCCCTGTGACTTCCCCGTTATGTAAGGAGACTTCCCCATGGCCAAGAAAGCCAAAACCAGCGTGGACAAGATCGTTAAGAAGGTGAACAAGGAATTTGAGAAGACCTCGTCGCAAATCGAAGGTTTGATCTCCGACGCTCTGAAGCAGATTGATGGCCTGCAAAGCCAGATTCAGGAGCCCATCCGTAAGCTGCTCAAGGATGTGGAAGAACTGCGTGAGCGGGAAATGAAACGCTTCAACGAAGAGTTCGAGCGCCGTATGGCCGAGTTCCACGAACTGCAGGCTTCACTGCTTGAGCGTGTCGGCATCGCCTCCAAGCACGCGGGTAAAGAAGTGAAACACCTGGCGGATGATTCGGCCAAGACGCTGGAGTCCAAGGCCAAAACCAGCGCCAAGAAGGCGACGTCTGCCAAGAAATCAGCAGCCGCAAAATCTGCCGCCAAGCCCGCCACGAAACCGGCCGCGCGTAAATCGCCTGCCAAAAAGGCAGCCAAGCCGGTGGACAAATCCGACCTGACGCTCGTAAAGGGCATAGGCCCGGCCACGGCAAAGAAAATGAAAGCGGCTGGCATCACGTCGATTGACCAGATTGCCAACCCGAGCGAGGCCGACACGCAAAAGCTGGAAGCCTTCAAAAGCCTGAAAGGATTCAGTCAACTGTCCACTGAAGCCAAAAAAGTGATCTGATGCAAACACCCGATCAACCAGTCTTACGGGACATTGTCCTGGTTGGTGGCGGGCACAGTCACGTCGGGGTACTGAAACGGTTCGCCATGAACCCGGTCCCCGGCGTGCGCCTGACCCTCATTTGTCGAGATACCCACACGCCCTACTCCGGAATGCTGCCCGGCTACGTGGCCGGTCATTACAGCTACGACGAGGTTCACATTGATCTGAGCCGGTTGGCCGAATACGCCGGTGCGCGGTTCTATCGCGCCGAAGTGGACGGAATCGACCGTGCCCGAAAGCGTATTCGCTGCAAAGGCCGGCCAGATGTCCCCTACGACCTTCTGTCGATCAACATCGGCTCCTCGCCCAGAGTCAGTGACGTACCGGGCGCCGAAGCCCATGCGGTACCGGTCAAACCTATCAATGGCTTCAATGCCCGCTGGTTGTCTCTGCTGTCCCGCATTGAGAACCACGACGGCCCCATGACCATTGCGGTGGTCGGTGCGGGCGCCGGTGGTGTTGAGCTCACACTGGCCATGCAGTTCCGCCTGCGTAAAGAGCTCAAACAACGGGGCAAAGACCCGGAGCAACTGCACTTCCATCTGTTTGATGCAGCGAACCAGATACTACCCACGCACAATGAAAAAGTACGGGCGGTGTTCCAACGAAAACTGGCGGAACGTTCGGTCAGACTGCACCTGGGTTCTCCCGTCAGTCAGGTTCAGCCAGGCATTCTGAATACAGAAGCCGGCGATTCGCTGAATGTCGACGAAGTGCTTTGGGTGACCCGGGCCGGTGGCCCCGAATGGCTGGAAGAAACGGGCCTGGCGCTGGACGAGGGCCGATTCATCCGCGCCCGGGACACGCTCCAGACTGAAACCGACGACGACATTTTTGTCGCCGGCGATATCGCCAACGTGGTCAATCATCCCCGCGAAAAGGCCGGCGTGTTTGCGGTACGCCAGGGCCGCCCGCTGGCGGACAACCTCAAGCGCATGGCGCTGGGCAAATCGCCCTCGCCTTTTACGCCGCAGAAAGACTGGTTGGCGCTGATCAGCACCGGTGACAAGTACGCCGTCGCCTCCCGCGGCAACATGGAATTCGACGGCGCCTGGGTATGGCGCTGGAAAAACTGGATCGACCAGCGGTTCATGAAGAAATTCAGCGACCTGCCGGCCATGGAATCCGCCGCCAAACTGCCGGATACCGGCGCAGCACAGAACCCGGAAGAAGCCGCACAGGCGATTTCCGCGGTGGCCATGCGCTGTGGCGGATGTGGCGCCAAGGTCGGTAGCACGGTGTTGTCACGGGCCCTGGGCGAGCTACGCCCGATCGAGCGGGACGACATCATCATCGGCCTGCACGCGCCGGATGATGCCGCCGTACTTCGCGTTCCGCCGGGCAAGGCGGTGGTCCACACCGTGGACTTC
>DASSWD010000055.1:0-10653 GCA_035705335.1 Marinobacter sp.
GGGTTTCTGGGCGTTGGCCTGGTGGCCCAGTTCGATGCTGCGTGCCAGGCCGGCCCAGGCGCCGTAGTCGGTGAGCTGGTCGTGGGCGTGGCCAGCGCCTTCCCGGAGTACGCCTTCCTGCAACGCGGTATCCTGCTGGTAGAGGTTGTAATTCTCCAGCGGCCTCGGCTGGTTGGTCACCTCATGGGTTACCTCAAGGTAACGGGGTTCAGAGGGGTGCTGGTCAGCGGCGGTCGGCGTGCGTTGCGGGTGGTTCATGATCAGCTCCTTGAGCCGGTCAACCCCCGTATGCAGAAGCGAACGATGGTGTTGATCAACTCGTCTCGTTGTTGTTGGCTGGCCTCGGGGGGCGGTTCTGCCATCCGGGCCTTTGCGGTTGACGCGGCCTGGGTCGGCGACAGTGGTCCGACCAGGGATTCGGAAATGGCGCCCACCAGGCAGGTGCCGCTGAACCTGGCGTTCTGGGCCGGTATGCTGCCTTCCGCAATGCCGTCTCGGATCGCCTGCTCAAACAGGTCGGCATAGGCTTTCCGGTAGATCAGGCGCTCTTCTTCCACTTTCGGGTCGACCGGCTCGGCGATCAGCGCCCAGGCTTTCATCGGGCCTTTGAGCGCCCGCTCGGCGAACCGTCGCAGGGCGGTGTCCAGCCGCTCGACGGCAGTGCCGGGGGCAGCCAATGCCTCGGCAACCTTGTCCACTTCACGCTGTGTCGCCAGCCGGAATATCTCGGCGAACAGGTCCTCCCGCGATTCGAAGTATCGGTAGATGGTGCCTGTGGCGACTCCGGCCAGCCCGGCGATCCGGGTGATCCGGGCGCTCCTGAAACCGCCCTCGGCAACGCACTGCCAGGTGCACTCGATGATTTTCTGGCGCGCCTGGGCTTTGCGTTGGCGCATTTTTTCGGTTTCTCGGTAGGCCATGCCGACTCCTGGCAAGAAGTGAATCACTATTCATAGTTTGTGTCAACGCAACCCCAGGTTATCGGTCGTGGTTTGCGCCTATTAAAATCAAAGCGTTGCGTTTACTTACAAAAAATTACAAAAAAAGAGTTGTCAGTAAATAGCGTCGCCAAAGAAACGGGATTATAAAGACGCCAAGACGGGCCTCTGCAGGGTCGGCCGTCGAGACAGGGTGTGGTCGGAACGCGGATTCCCCGACACCCGTTGTACTGTTTTCGTTGATGGAGAACGACTATGAGTGAATTCGACGAAAGCAACCTGGAGCAGTCCGGTGGCTGGACACTCGATTCTGACGACAACCATTCCGTAGCCGGCCGTGCGCGCGTGCGCGCCCAGCTACAGGCCGATATCGAGGCCTTCCTGCGAGGTGGTGGCAAGATCCAGGAGGTGGACACCACCTTCCGTGCTGACTCACCCCGCAAGGTGGACATCGGTTTCAATAACCGTTCCATCTGAACTGCTCCCCCCAGTCGGTTTCTGGAGAACCGGGCGAGTCCGCTGGGACCGTCCGGTTTTTTGCATTGGGTCTGTCACCCGTTTGTCACCGGGCAGCGGCAGACTCGGACCCGGTTGCCGGGAAAGTGTATGATGTCACGACTTTAACTGGTCAGCCACGTTCAGGAGGTCGTCCGTGCCCAAACCGTTTCCCCGCCACTCCGTGCCACTGGGTCAGCGCGGGTATCCGCACACCCGGCTGCGCCGCAATCGCGCCAGTGATTTTTCACGCCGGCTGGTGCGTGAGCACCAACTGACCCCGGACAACCTGATTTTTCCAGTGTTTGTTCTGGAAGGCAAAGGGCAACGGGAGGCGGTGCCGTCGATGCCGGGAGTTGAACGCCTGAGTATCGACCTGTTGCTGGAGCAGGCGGCCGAGCTGGTGGAGCTGGGCATTCCGGCGGTGGCGCTGTTTCCGGTGGTGCCGGTGGCACAGAAAAACCTGTCCGGCTCCGGCGCCTGGGATTCGGATGGTCTGGCCCAGCGTGCGGTGCGTGCGCTGAAACAGGCGCACCCGGAGCTTGGTGTGATTACCGATGTGGCCCTGGACCCGTTCACCACCCACGGCCAGGACGGCATCATCGACAACGACGGCTACGTCCTCAACGATGTCACGGTCGAGGCCCTGGTTAACCAGGCTTTGTCCCACGCCGCTGCCGGTGCCGATGTGGTGGCGCCGTCCGATATGATGGACGGCCGTATCGGCGCCATTCGCGAAGCGCTGGAGCAGGCCGGGCACGTCAATACCCGGATTCTGGCCTATTCTGCCAAGTATGCATCGAGTTATTACGGTCCGTTCCGGGATGCCGTCGGCTCGGCCGGCAACCTGGGCAAGGGCAACAAGTTCACCTACCAGATGGACCCGGCCAACAGCGACGAGGCCATTCACGAGGTGGCCATGGACCTGGCTGAGGGCGCCGATATGGTGATGGTGAAGCCCGGCATGCCCTATCTGGACATCGTGCGCCGGGTGAAAACCGAGTTGCAGGTGCCGACCTTTGTCTATCAGGTCAGCGGCGAATACGCCATGCACATGGCCGCCGCCGAAAACGGCTGGCTCGACGGCGATGCGGTGATGATGGAGAGCCTGATGGCCATGCGCCGGGCCGGTGCCGATGGCATTCTGACGTATTTTGCGGTGCGTGCCGCCCGGTTGATGAGAGCCAATGCCCGGGCGTGAGTCCTGAGATGACAAACGCGTGCTGCCCCAACCATGGATGTGAACTGCAATGACAACTGAAACCGCCCGTACCATAGCGAGTGCTGACCAGAGCGTTCCCGCCCCGGTGGAGCTGCCGCCGGTGGGTGAGGAAATCAACCTGGATGCGCCGGAAAACTACTTCAACCGGGAACTGAGCCAGCTTCAGTTCAACTACCGGGTGCTGAAGCAGGCGCTGGATACCACGCACCCGCTGATCAACCGACTGATTTTCTGCTGCATTTTCAGCAGCAACATGGACGAGTTCTTTGAAATCCGGGTGGCGGGCCTGCGCCAGCAGATGAAGTTTGGCCGGGAAACCGTGGGCATGGACGGCATTCAGCCGGATCAGGTGCTGGCGGAGATCAGCCGCATTGCCCACGATTACATTCGCGAGCAGTACGACATCCTTAACAATGTACTGATCCCGGAGCTGGAACAGCAGAACATCCATTTCGTGCGCCGGCGGGAATGGACCCCGGCCCAGACCGAGTGGGTGCGCAACTACTTTGAGGAAGAAATCCTGCCGGTGGTTACCCCCATCGGGCTGGACCCATCGCACCCATTCCCCCGCCTGGTCAACAAGAGCCTGAACTTTATCGTGGAACTGGACGGCAAAGACGCCTTCGGCCGGGAAACCGGTATGGCCATCGTGCCGGCGCCGCGCTCGCTGCCACGACTGGTGCGTTTGCCCGATGATGTGTGTGAGGGGGGGAACAACCTGGTGTTCCTGTCTTCCATGATTCACGCCCACGCCGACGAACTCTTCCCGGGCATGGAGGTTAAGGGCTGCTATCAGTTCCGGCTGACCCGCAACGCCGACCTGGAACTGGAGGACGACCTGGAAGATCTCGCATCTGCGCTTCGCGGTGAGCTGCTTAGCCGCCGCTTCGGTGACGGTGTGCGCCTGGAAGTGGCAGATAACTGCCCGGAGGAGCTGGTGCACTTCCTGCTACGGGAGTTCGGCCTCACCGAGCGCGACCTGTACCAGGTGCATGGCCCGGTGAACCTGACCCGTTTGATGGCGGTGGGCGGTCTGGTGGACCGGCCGGACCTGACTTACTCCAGTTTCTCGCCGGCGATCCCCAGGGAAATCCGCAGCAAGGAATCCATGTTCGACGCTATCCGCAAGCGCCCCCTGCTGCTGTTGCATCCCTACGAGAACTTCAGCCCGGTGGTGGACCTGCTGCGCCAGGCGGCCAAGGACCCCCACGTGCTGGCTATTCGCCAGACCCTCTACCGCTCCGGTGCCGATTCGGAGATTGTCGAGGCGCTGGCGGACGCCGCCCGGCGGGGCAAGGAAGTGACGGCGGTGATCGAGCTGCGGGCCCGGTTCAGTGAAGCGGAGAATCTGGAACTGGCAAGCCGCCTTCAGGAGGCCGGGGTGATCGTGGTGTACGGCGTGGTGGGCTACAAGACCCACGCCAAGATGATCCTGATTGTGCGCCGGGAAGAGGGAAGGTTGCGGCGCTACGTACATCTGGGGACCGGCAACTACCACGCGGCCAATGCTCGGTTGTACACCGACTACAGCTTCATGACCTGTGACGAATCCATCGGGGATGATGTCAACAAGCTGTTCCAGCAGTTGACGGGTATGGGCAAGGCACTGAAGATCAAGAAGCTGTTTCATGCTCCGTTCACCCTGCACCAGCGGCTGATCAGTCTGATCGAACGGGAGGCGGCGCTGGGTCCGAAGGGCCGCATCATCTGCAAGTTCAACGCGTTGACTGAACCACAATTGATCAAGGCGCTGTACCGGGCCTCCCAGGCGGGCGCAAAGATTGACCTGATTGTTCGCGGGGTGTGCTGTCTGCGTCCGGAGGTACCGGGGCTGTCGGAGAACATCCGGGTACGCTCGATTATCGGGCGTTTCCTGGAGCATACCCGGGTCTATTACTTTGGCAATAACGGGCGGCCGGATGTTTACTGCTCCAGCGCCGATGGCATGGAACGCAACCTGCTGAGCCGGATTGAAACTGCGTTTCCGATCGAAGACCCCGCGCTGGTGGCCCGCCTGCGGGAGGATCTGGACACTTACCTGGCTGACAACTGCCAATCCTGGGTGTTGCAGCCCGATGGCAGTTATCTCCAGAATCAACCGGGTGAGTTGGAAGAGCGGTTTGCCTCCCAGCTGGTGCTGCTGGAACGGCTGACCAACAAGCCCAACCCTTAAATATCCTCACCGGTCGCCGGTTCGCGGTCGGCATAAACAACAAGGAAGCGTACTTTGAAACTGAACAAATGGACGATTGCCGGCAGCACCATACTGGTGGTTTCTGGCCTGGCGCCCTGGACAGTGGGCTATGTGACGGAACAGCAGTGGCTGCAGGCCACCGAAGAGGTTAATCAGGCCCAGCCGTTCGTGCACATGGAAACCCGGGAATACGACCGCGGCGTGATGGGCGCCGAGGCCTCCGGCATCGTGACCTTTATCGACCCCGCCACCGGCGAGCGACATGAAGTGGCATTTGATGCCACGGTTTCCCATGGGGTGACCGGCAGCCTGATGGACTTTCAGCCCCGGTCCGGCTGGCAGCCGGAAGGCGCCAGCTGGTTTCCGGAATCTGCCCCGCGGCTGACACTGGAAACCCGCCTGTGGGGCTCTGCGGTGATGGAGTTCGAGGCACCTGTGACCATCATCGAATCCGCGGAGGGTGCCAGCACCTTCCGCAGCAGCGGCGGTCTGGTGCGCCTGGACGTCAGTGATCTGGGTGAGCACGCCGAGTTCCTGATGGTCTGGCCCGGGTTCGTGATGGATGGGCCGGAGTGGCAGGTGCGGGTGGAAGGCGTGCAAGTGGAGCAGACGCTGGATTGGTTGTCTGGCCAGCTCTGGACCGGCCCGGGTAGCATGGCGGTTGAAACCGTCTCTCTCGACCGGGCGCCGGCGCCCGGGCTGGTGATCCGGGGGCTGACCATCGACAGTGAGAGCGATGCCAACGACGCGGGCTCGCGCCTGGATTCGCGTATGGCGTTGGCCCTGGATTCGGTGCAGTGGTCGGACGAGGCCTACGGCCCACACAAGTTGACGGTCGCGGTAGACAATCTGGATGTGGCCAGTTGGAACGATTTCATGGAGGCCATGGCCGACATGCAGGCGTTGTCCGCGCAACACAGCGACGACCCCGGCGCCGTGTTCGAGCAGCAGATGGCGCTGATGGGGCGTTTCAGTGATGCCCTGAGGAGGGTGGCCGCTGCCGGGTTTACTCTGGGTATTCCTGAGTTGCTGGTGTCCACACCAGAGGGCGAGGTGCTGGGTAACCTTGAAATCAGCCACCCGGAATTGTCAGACGCAGAGCGTGACCAGATGTTGATGGTGATGCAGCGCCTGACCGGCACGCTGAACCTGAGCCTGCCCCTGGCCCTGGCGGAGAACTACCCGGTCCTGCGAATGCAGCTGGCGCCGTTGATCAAGGAGGGACTGCTGGTGCGTGACGGCGAGCGGCTGGTGATGGACGGCCGATTGCAGGATCTGGTGCTGAATGTGAATGGCGTGGAGATTCCGCTGCCGCCGCTGCTGTAAAAAGAACGGGCAGCTCTGCCGGCTGCCGTTCAGTGACGGTTCCCGCTATCGGTTCAGTCTTTGGTTTTGCTGAACTTTCTCTTGAGTGCCGCTTCCACTGCCGGGCTCACAAACTCTGAAACATCGCCACCCAATGAGGCAATTTCCCGGATAAGGGTAGAGGAAATGTAGCTGAGGTGGTTGGCCGGGGTAAGGAACACGCTTTCCACTTCCGGCGCCAGCCGGCGGTTCATGTCGGCCAGCTGAAATTCGTACTCGAAGTCGGAGACAGCGCGCAGGCCCCGGAGGATGACGGTGGCTTTCTGTTCCCGCACGAATTCGGCCAGCAGGTTGCTGAAGCCGGTGACGCTGACGTTGGGCAGGTGTGCAGTGGCCTGGCGGACGAGTTCGCAGCGTTCCTCGAGGTTGAGCAGGGGCTGTTTCTTCGGGTTGTAGGCGACGGCGACGACGATTTCATCGAACATGCGGCCGGCGCGTTCAATGAGGTCGGTGTGGCCGTTGGTGATGGGGTCGAAGGTGCCGGGGTAGATGACTTTGGGCATGCACAGCTCCTTTTGTGTTAAGGCCCTAGGATAGCACACACCTCAACGATTCAGCTTCTGTGCCAGTCTTGTGCTGTTTCTGGCGGCGAGCGCGTACACCGACAGCTGTGGGTTAGCGCCGATGCTGGTCGGGAAGATGGAGGCATCGTGGATGCTCAGATTGGCCACGTGGTGATGTTCGCCGAAGCCGTTGACCACGGAATCCTCCGGGCGGGTACCCATGGCGCAGCCGCCCATCTGGTGAGCGGTGAACAGGCGGGCGCGGTGGGGTTTCATGGGCAGTTCGTTGATGCCGGCTCTGGCGTCGTTCCAGCTTAGGTACCAGGGCGCGTCCAGGTGGACGGGGCGGACGGCATCGGCGCCCGCAGCGAACTGGATTTCGGTCATGGTGAGGTAGGCTTGCCGCAGGCCCTGCCACAGGTAATCGGTGATCGGGTAATCCAGTACCGGGCTACCGTCGTCGCGCAGGGTGACGGTGCCGCCCTGGCTGTCGGGGTGGAAGCCGTCCCGGAGCAACGCCAGGACGGACTGCATACGGGGCAGGTCGCCCAGATTATTCAACTGGTCCTGGCCGTGGCCGGGTAGCACGCCGGCCGCCATGGCGGGGTGCAGGGGTGGTACTTCGAGTTTGTAGCCGACGGGGCCGTCGACGCCGTGTTTGAAGTTGAATTCGTCAGAGTAGATGGACTGGGGCGCGCCGTAGTAAGGGTCGACCGTAGCCGGCATGCGGGCGACGGTAGCGTTGACCGGGTGGATGAAGCTGCGTTTGCCCACGCGCTGGAACGGGTCCGGCAGTTCGGAGCGCAGCAGCAGGCCGGGTGATCCAATGGCACTGGCGGCGACCACGAAGTGCCGAGCTTTCAGGCTGACAGTGATGCCGGAAGGCGTCACGCCGTCGGCGGCCATGGCGGTGGCGGTCAGGTGGCTGATGCGGTCCTGGTTCATGACCAGTCGATCGGCCCTCAGACCGTGGAACAACTGGGCATTGTGGTCGAGCGCGCCGGGAATCGTGGTCAACAGCGCGCCCTGTTTGGCGTTGGTGGGGCAGCCGACACCGCAGTATCCGAGATTCCAGCAGCCTTTGACGTTTCTTGGGATGACTTGCCAGCTGTATCCGAGGGCCTCACAACCCTGGCGAAGAATGTCGTTGTTCAGGTTGGGCGGCACCTGCCAGGGCGATATGTTGTGCCGGGTTTCCCGGCCCTGGAACCAGGGCGCCATGGCCTCGGGCGACAGGCCGTCCAGTCCCAGATCCCGGTGCCAGTAGTTCAGGGTCTGATCCGGTGTTCGGAAGCTGCTGGTCCAGTTGACGGTGGTGGAGCCGCCCACGCATCGGCCCTGCAAAATGGCGATAGCGCCGTCGGCGGTGACCCGGCTCATGCCTTCCTGATACAGGCTGGCGTAGGCGGACAGTTCGTCCATCTTGAAGTCTTGCTGGGAATACAGCCGTCCCTCTTCCACAAGAATCACCGAAAGCCCCTGCCGCGCCAGGATCTCTGCACTGGTGCCGCCACCGGCACCAGTGCCGACCACGACCACATCCGCTTCCAGGGTAAGATCTTCGGTCAGCGTGGTGGCGTCGGTCACCCGCCAGCCGGCTGTGAGGCCCCGGGCGATCGGATCAGTGATGGACATCAGGTTCTTCCTTTGTTGTTGTCGGGTGTTGTTGTCAGTCATTGCGCCGGGGTGTCTGACTCAGGCCCGCTGGAACTGGGGCAGGGCTTCCATGGCCCACCCGGGCGGGCCGCCATAGCCCGACAGGTGCCACTGTTGGGGCGCGCCGTAGAAGGCCACATTGGCGATCTTGGTCAGGGCGATGTAGCCGTTGTTAAACAGACCAATCCGGCTGTCTCGCCAACGGTTCAGGAACGCCTCAGCGCCGGCGGCCTCGACGTTTGGCCAGCCCGACCACACCCGGGCGAGGGTGATCCGTGTCGGTGCGAAGTTCAGCAGGTCAAACAGCTTGCGCAGCTCTCTCTGATTCGGTGCGCCGAACTGTGCGATGCCCTGATCAATGCGTTCGATGGTGCCGGCGATGGCGAATCGTTGCTGGTTTGGCTCCCCGGGCAGGGCCGTGGCAAACATGGCAGGCAGCAGGGCTTCAAACAGGGCGATGTCGTCTTCGCTCAGGAATTGAAACTGGTACCGGGCGTCCATGCGTGAGGCCACCGGGCTGATCTTCCCGGCGGGTCGGGTCGCGCAGCCTGACAGCCCTGCGGTAACGCTGACAGTCCCGAGGAACAGGGTGCCGGCAACGCCGGTTTTCAGAAAGCCGCGGCGGTTCATCGGATGAACAGCTTGTAGACCATGCGGTGCGCTGCTGTGCCGTGGGGCGCATAGACAAATTTGCCACTGTTGAACTTCTGTTTGGCAAAGATGGCCCGTTGGTGTGAGAAGGTCAGGAAGCCCTCGCGGCCGTGGTAGTGCCCCATGCCCGAATCGCCGATGCCACCGAACGGCAGGTCATCCTGGGCCACGTGCATCAGGGCATCGTTGATGCACATGCCGCCGGACAGGGTGTTCTCCACCACGTACTGCTGCTGGTGTTTATCGTACCCAAAGAAATACAGGGCCAGCGGCCGGGGCCGCTCGTTGATGTAGTGGATGGCCTCGTCCAGGGCGCCGTAGCTCACCACTGGCAGGATCGGGCCGAATATCTCGTCCTGCATCACTTTCATATCAGGTGTGGTTTTCAGTACCAGGGTCATCGGGATCTTGCGGGTGCCGTCCTTCATGTTCTCGTTGGCCGGGTTGATCTCCACCAGCTCAGCACCTTTGGCCCGGGCATCGTCGAGGTAGCCCTGAAGGCGCTCGTACTGGCGTTCGTTTATGATCGCGGTGTAGTCGTCGTTGTCCCGCAGGCTCGGATACATTTCGGCGAAGCGGGCGCGGAATTCATCGACGAACGCCTGAGTGCGGTCGGCCGGGCAGAGCACGTAGTCCGGTGCCACGCAGGTCTGGCCGGCATTAAAGGCCTTGCCAAACGCGATGCGCTGGGCGGCATCGTCCATCGGCACATCCGGCGACACTACAGCGGGGGATTTGCCACCCAGTTCCAGGGTGACTGGCGTCAGGTTTTCCGCCGCAGCTCGCATCACCAGCCTGCCTATTGAAGTGGAGCCGGTGAACAGCAGGTGGTCAAAGGGCTGCTGGGAGAATTCCGCCGCCACATCGGCTTCACCGATGATCACTGAGACCATGTCTTCAGCAAACATCGACTCGATGATTTCCTTGAACAGGGCAGAGGTGTGCGGTGTGAATTCGGACATCTTGATCATCGTGCGGTTACCCGCGGCCAGCGAGGCCACCAGTGGACCCACGGCGAGGTATAGCGGGTAGTTCCAGGGTACGATTACGCCCACCACGCCTTTCGGCTGGTATTCCACCCGGTTGCTGGCGGGCTGGAACAGGACCGATACGTGCCGTTTCGAGGGTTTCATCCACTCCGACAGGTGCTTCAATGTGTAGTTGATGCCCTGAATGGACGGCATGATTTCGGCGATCAGGGTCTCGTCTTTCGAGCGACCGCTGAAATCCCGGTCAATGGCTTCCACCAGACGGTCCTGATGACTGAGCAGGGCGCGCTTCAGGCGCTTGAGGTTTTCCCTGCGCTCGGTCAGCGACGGCATGGGGTTGTTACGGAACGCTTTCTTCTGGGCCTCGAATACCCGATGGGTGTGCTGGATCTGTTTTTTGCTCTCGGTAAGCTGAACGACAGTGGCGCCCATACGGTCCTCCCGGAATCCCGTGATGCCCCGCAGCCAGGGGCGGCGGGGCAAAGTTGTGGTGCGTGGTCAAATGCTGAGCGATTTGCGCTTGACCACATTATTAGAGTATATACTCTAGGCAGTCAAGAAACCCGGCATGGCCCATCGGGCCATCCGTCACAAAAAGAGCGAAAGGTGCCGTCGGCCTGATGAAAACCCGAGACAAGAT
>DASSWD010000056.1:0-5068 GCA_035705335.1 Marinobacter sp.
ACCCAGTCCCGGTCTTTGATCGCGAGCCCCAGTCTTTTATCCCGCACGGCGCCGCCGACCAGGTAGATTTGCATCCGGAAAGGTATCCTGTGTTGATTCAGAAGATCAGTTCCAATTATCGGTTGCCGGAACGCTGCTACGCAAACGCGATGCCCCGGCCGTTGCCCAGGAAGGGTCTGCAGCGCAGGAGGCAGAATCTTGCCGGTCCGGCGTAAGGCGGGCATCCGCGATCGTCTAAGCCGCTGCAAGAACAGTCTTCTGCCATACTTGGCGTGAATTTTTCATGGCAATGCCGAAACGACGGTTTGGAGATAACACAATGACACTGCGCTGGATTCTGATTCCGGTCCTGACGCTGGCCCTGACGGCCTGCCAGTCCATGGGCGGGAACGATGGCCGATCTGCGGAGCAGGAGACCTTTGAGCCGATCACAGTCCGGGTCAGCGGGTTCGGTACCTATGAAAACGTTCAGGGCGATCGCCTGAACACCCGCAAGCGGTTGATGGCGCGCCGGGCGTCCCAGCTGGATGCCTATCGCAATCTGGCGGAGCGGGTCTACGGCACCGTGGTGTTCGGCAGTTCCACCGTCAACGACTTTGTGTTGCGTAACGACAGCTTTCGCACGTATGTCGACAGCTACATTCGCGGTGCCCGCATGGTGGCGGTGAACGAGCACAGCGACGGCGTGGTGGAAACGGTGATGGAGCTCAAGCTGGAGCCGCGCTTCCGGGCCTGTGTGTCCCGTGTGGCAGATGATCAGGTGCAGGACCTGTGCCCGATCCCGATGCCCCGCTACAGCGACCGTACGGGCGATGTGGAGTCGCGCCAGACGGATTCCCTCTACTATCTGGATTGACGCGGAATCTATGGCTGATACGGCGGGTACAACGATGATTGGGCGGGCAATGTTCGTAATGCTCATGCTCTGGTGCCTGACGGCGCAGGCCGTGGTGCTGGAGGGTATTGGCCACGGCACCATAGTCGAGGGCAATCTGGAGCAGGCCCGGGCCGATGCACGGCAGGCGGCCATGCGCGACCTGGCGTTGCAGTATGAGGCGCGGGTCAGTACTGAAGACACGATGGAGAACGGCAAGCTGACGTATTCGCACACCCGGCTATCGGCCGAGGCCCAGGTGCACAACGCCACGATTGTGGATGAGTACCGCAGCGGTAATTTGTTGCGGGTCATCGTCAGAGCCGAACTGTCGTCTGCCGATGCTGCGGGTCGTGGCGCAAGTTGCAAGGCCGGCGCTGCCGCTGGTCTTCGAAAGCGAGTGGCAGTGACCGGTTTCCCTATTCTGCATGCCGAGCAGGGCGGAAATCGCTCTCTGGACGATGCCAGCGAGCAGTTACCCCAGGCACTGGTTGCGAGGTTGCAGGAACGGGGTGAGGTTCAGGTTCTCGGCGCGACCCGGCTCAATCTGCTGAGTGATCCCCAGAATGCGCCGACATCCCGTGCCATTGCGGGCTCCAATCACCTGACCAATGTGGTTCAGGTGGCACGAGAGCTGGGTGCACAGTTTGTCGTGTCGGGTGTTATCCGGGACATGGGCCTGAGCGACCCCGGTGCCTGGGGCACCTCGATCCTGGCCAGGCTCAAGCGGCATACCGATGCCGTCGACACCAGGCGTCGCTTTGAGGCTGAGCTGTTGATATTTGACGGCTTCAGCGGCTCCCTGGTGTTCAGTCAGCGCTTTCTAACCAGTGCCGAATGGCAACCAGCCGGCCCGGCTTCCGCGGGCCTGGCCAACGCAGGTCTCGAGAACTCAGCCTGGGGCAAGGCGGTTTCGGGTGTGATTGACCAGATGAGCATCGCTGTGTCGGATGCTCTGACCTGCCAGCCGTTCATGGTTCGGATCGCGAGGGTAGACGGTAAGAAAGTGACGCTGGAAAACGGTGCCATCGCTGGCTTGCGGCCCGGTGATGAATTGAAAGTGTACCGCAGCCGGCGCTACTTTGATTCGCTGACAGGCACCCCTGAACTGATGGCTGCCGATGCTTCCATCACGCTCGACAACGTGCACCCGGATTTCAGCACCGGTTGGCTGGACATCCATGCCGGCCAGATCAATGTGCAGCGGGATGATGTAGCGATTATCTGGTAGCGCTCAAGCCGCCGCGGCCGCCGCGATGTCCCGGATTTTGCCTACCATGGCCCGCAGGCCGTTGCCCCGGGTCGGGGAAATGTGGCGGAACAGGTCCAGTTGTTCGAACAGCTCGTCGATGTCGGTGGCCAGAAGCTCCCGGGGTGTCTTACCGTTCAGCGCCACCAGGATAATGGCCGCCAGGCCGCGCACGATCATGGCGTCCGAATCGATCAGCAGGAACAGTTTGCCGCTGTCTTCGTCGTAGTGGTGAATCAGCCAGACCTGGCTCTGGCAGCCGTGAACGTAATTGGTCTCTACCCGCTCGCTGTCGGGAAAGGCCGGCAACTGCTTGCCCAGATCAATGATGTAGGCGTAGCGTTCTTCCCAGTCGTCCAGGAAATCAAAGGCGTCCAGCAGGTCGGCCAGGGTGGTGTCTTTACCCAAAGGGTTGTCCAGAAACTCCTGCTTGCTGGCGGTCATAGCATCCCCAGTTCAAGTTTGGCTTCGTCGGTGAGCATGTCGTTGTTCCAGGGCGGGTCGAAGGTCAGGTCCACGGTGACTTTGTCCACGTTCGGTACGTGCTCCACCTTGCGCTTCACGTCCTCGGTGATCACCGGGCCCATGCCGCAGCCAGCGGCGGTCAGGGTCATCTTGATGTAAACGTGATTGCCGTCCTCGGTGCCGTTCTCAATGCGGCACTCGTAGATCAGGCCGAGGTTCACCACGTCTACCGGGATTTCCGGATCGTAGCAGTTGCTCAGCGCTTCCCACACCTGATTTTCGTTGATGGTGCCGTCTTCGGGTGTCTCGAAACTGCTTTCCAGTGGCTGCTTGCCCAAAGCGTCAGCGTCGTGGCCCTCAATGCGGGCCAGGTTGCCGTTGACCGCCACGGTGAAGGTACCGCCCAGGGACTGGGTGATGGTCACAAAGGTGTCCGCCGGGATCATGATCTCGGTTCCGGCCGGCACCAGGCGGGCTTCGACCTCGCGTTTGGTCAGGACGACTTCGCGTTCTGGCATGGTTGATCTGTCCTATCTGAAAACGTGACCGGCGGCCCTCAGGCCACGGTGAAACTCTCGCCGCAACCGCACTCAGCTGTGGCGTTGGGGTTGCGGAAGCGAAACAGGGAATTCACGCCCTCGGTAACGAAATCGATTTCGATACCGTTCACCAGGGGCAGGTGCTCCTGCTTCACGTAGACGTCGACGCCGTCGATGGTGAATACCCGGTCGTCAGCGGCGGGCGCATCCACCCACTGGGTTTCGTACTTGAACCCGGAGCAACCGCTTTTGCGGATGGCCAGGCGAATACCCCGGGCATCCGGGCGCTTGTCCAGTTGCTTGCGAACGTGTTTGACGGCACTGGGCGTCATGGTCACGCTCACCTCGTTCGGGGTGAAGACCTCGGCTGTCATGTTTCCACCTCCTCAGGCAAACAGGCGCTGAATCTTCTGCAGGCCGGCAAACAGTTTGTCGACCTCATCCAGCGTATTGTAGAACGCAAACGAAGCCCGGGCTGTACCGGGTAGTCCGTAGAAATCCATCAGTGGCATGGCGCAGTGGTGGCCGGTGCGGATGGCAATGCCCTGCTGGTCCAGCAGGGTGCCGATGTCGCTGGGGTGCAGGCCGGCAATCTTGAACGACATCACCGGCACCTTGTTCGCCGATGTGCCAATAATCTCCATGCCGGGTACCGTCTCGACCAGTTCGTTGGCGCGGCGGAGCAGGGCGCGTTCGGCGGCCTCCATCGCGGTACGGTCCAGGCCATTAAGATAATCAACGGCGGCACCCAGCCCGACTGCTTCGGCAATGGCGGGTGTGCCAGCTTCGAATTTGTAGGGCAGCACGTTCCAGGTAGTGCGCTCGAACGTTACCCGCTCAATCATTTCGCCGCCGCCCTGATAAGGGGGCATGTCTTCCAGCAATGCCTCACGGCCGTAAAGCACACCAATACCCGTGGGGCCGAACAGTTTATGACTGGAGAACACGTAAAAGTCGCAACCCAGGGCCTGCACGTCGGGCCGGAAGTGCGGCACTGCCTGGGCGCCGTCCACCAGAGTGATCACACCCTGGCTGCGGGCCCTGCTCACCAGTGCCTTGACCGGGTTCACAGTGCCCAGCACGTTGGAGACGTGGGTAATCGCCAGAATGCGGGTGCGTTCGTTCAGCAGGCGGTCGAAGGATTCCAGATCCAGCTCGCCGCTGACGGTAACGTCCACAGGCACGACTCTGGCGCCGGTGCGCTCGGCGATCATCTGCCAGGGCACGATGTTGGCGTGGTGCTCCATCCGGCTGACCAGGATTTCATCGCCGGCATTCAGGCGCGGCGCCAGGCCGTTGGCCACCAGATTGATGGCTTCCGTGGTGCCCCGGGTCCAGATCACTTCTTTGGTACTGGCGGCGTTCAGGAACTGCCGGACGGTTTCCCGGGCCCCTTCGAAGGCGGCTGTAGCCCGGTCGCCCAGGGTATGGGCACCCCGGTGGACGTTCGAGTGCATCTCCCGGTAATAACGGTCCATGGCATCCAGCACGGCCTGCGGCTTCTGGGCCGAGGCGCCGTTGTCCAGATACACCAGCGGCTTCCCGTTGATGGTCTGCGCCAGGATCGGAAAATCCCGGCGAACGGCCTGCACATCAAAGGTCGAAGAATGGGTGTTGGTCGCCACGGACAGGTTCGTCATACCTTCAGGCCTCCTGAAAGGTTTGCTCGAAGAAGTTGCTCAGCCGCGCCTGGGCTGTATCACGCACGGCGGCTACCGGGATCTGGTTCACCAGCTCGTTGATGAACGCCATGGTCAACAATACGTTGGCTTCGCGCCGGCCGATGCCGCGAGACACCAGATAAAACAGCGAGGTCTCGTCCAACTGGCCGATGGTGGCGCCGTGGGCACACTTGACGTCGTCGGCGTAGATCTCAAGCTCTGGCTTGGTGTCGATTTCCGCACCATTGGAGAGCAGCAGGTTCTTGTTGTTCATATCCGC
>DASSWD010000057.1:0-2871 GCA_035705335.1 Marinobacter sp.
AACCCCAACCCCCAAGGCAGTATCATCCTCTCCAGACTAAAGCACAGCCCCCAACCACCCCAGCGCTAAACCTGAGGACACTCCGCCCCGTGGCCAGAATCAAACTAGACTTCCCGGACACCGCCTTCACCTTCCAGACCCGGATGCCCGTCCGGATCACCGACATCAACGGCGCCAACCACCTTGGCAACGACGCCCTGATTTCCATGCTCTCCGAAGCCCGCGCCCAGTTCCTGGTCGAACACGGCGTCACCGAATCCGGCCATGACGGCATCGGCATCATCATCTCCGACCTGGCCACCATGTACCAGGGCGAGTCGTTCTACCCGGACATGCTCCGGTTTGACGTCGGCCTCACCGACTTCAACCGCTATGGCGGCGACTTTGTGTTCCGGGTCACCAAGGAAGAAACCGGCCAGCCTGTGGCTCTGGCCAAGTATGGCTTCGTATTCTTCAACTACCAAACTCGGGAAGTCAGCCCCATGCCCGACGCGTTTCGCGCCCGCTTCGCCTGATTCAGGGGATGGCCCGCAGCCGTGTCATGCCCTGCCGGTACAGTGAATAGGCGACTGTGCCGGCGGCCAGATTGGCGATTAGCGCGCCGGACATCAGCCCGGTCAGGCCGTTCAGCTGCGCGCCTAGCCACAGCAGCGGCAGATAGCAGGCAAACAGCCGCAACGTGGAAATCAGCAGGGCTCGCAGTGGCATCCCCAGCGCATTGCACACTGACACCATCAGCATACACACCCCAAGCCCGCTGTAACTGAGCGGTACCCGCAGCAGATAATCGACCAGGATGTCCTGCACATTGCCGTCGCTGCTGAATAAAGTGGAGACAACGCCAGAGGCGCCCAGCCACACTACCCCCAGCGCCAGTTGCCAACCGACAATGAAGCGCACGGCAATCCGTACCAGCTTGCGAATGGTCTCCAGATCCCCGGAGCCCAGCAGCCGGCCGATCATCGGCGGCATGGACATGGTCAACGCCAGTACCACCACGATGGAGAAAAACTCCAGGCGCGTACCCAGACCCCAGGCGGCCACGGCCGTCGAACCAAAACCCGCCACCAGCGCGGTGGCCAGCATGGCGGAGACCGGCGGCATCAGCTGGCTGACCATGGCCGGCGCCGTGATTCTGCCGAGCTGGCGGATGGCATCGGGCAATTGCAGTTGCAGCAGGTCAAATCGCAACCACTGGCGCCGGATCAGTGCCGGGTAAATCACCAGGGCACCCAGTCCGAAGGCGGTGATGGTGGCCCAGGCAGCGCCGGGCAGGCCCCAGTCGAAAACAAAGATGTAGAGCGGGTCCAGAGCGATGTTGGCCAGGCTGGTGGCGATCATCATGTAGCCGGGCAGGCGGGTGTCGCCGTTGGCGCGGCACACGGAGTAGCCGAAATACAGCAGGGCGCCGGTCCAGGCGGAGATCAGCCAGGGTGCCCAGTAGGTGTTGATCAGCGGGCGCAGGCCGGCTTCGGCGCCCAGCAGATCCAGAATCGGGGCTTGCAGTATCCACACCAGGGCACAGAGCACGAAGGCGAGGGTGGCGCCGGTGACGATGACCAGTCCCCCGAGACGCTGGGCGCGCAGCACGTCGCCCTGACCGAGGGTGCGGGAGATGATGGCGGTGGTGGCAATGCCCAGGCCGACGTACAGGCCGCTGACCAGTTGTTGCATGGGGACGGTGAAGCCCAGAGCGGCGAGGGGGTCGCGGCCGAGTTGGCCGATGAAGGCGCTGTCGGTGAGCTGGAAGGTCATCAGGGAGAGCACGCCGAACAGCATGGGCCAGGTCATGGTGTAGAGCTGGCGGGCCAGGCTGGCGGTTTTGTTGGGGTTGTGCACGATGGGGTGAGGTGCCTTGGCTTGGAGTTGGCCGGTTAGTTTACCAGTTTGGCAGTGGTTCCGAGTTGGTTAGCGGTTTGCGGCTTTGGTGAAAGACTTTTTTGGTGTGCCGGTTCCGTGCAGGCACCGGCTTGATGAGCACCTCCCAAAACACGCTCCTTCGGCACATCCATGTGACGCTTCGGCTCCGCCATCCATGGCTCCGCAGAGTTTTGGGAGGTGCTCATCAAGCCGGTGCTTCGGCTTTTTGCTGGCCTCTTGGTACTGAAAACAACGTTTTGTTTTCTTTGGTGCTCTTTACAGCACGCTCAGCGCGGCGTCGTAATTCGGTTCCTGCTTGATTTCCGGGACCAGCTCGCTGTGCAGCACCTTGTTGTTCTCGTCCAGCACTACCACCGCACGGGCGGTCAGTCCGGCCAGAGCGCCGTCTTGCATGGCCACGCCGTAGTCTTCCTGGAAGCTGTAGTTGCGGAAGGTGGACAGGCACTCGACGTTTTTCAGGCCTTCGGCGCCGCAGAAGCGGGAGGCGGCGAAGGGCAGGTCGGCGGAGACGATGAGGACGACGGTGTTGTCCAGGCTGCCAGCTTTTTCGTTGAATTTCCGGGTGGAGGTGGCGCAGGTGGGTGTGTCGATGCTGGGGATGATGTTCAGCACTTTGCGCTTGCCCTGCCAGTGGTCCAGGCCGACGTCTTCCATGGCGCTGGTGGTCAGTGTGAAGGCCGGGGCGGTGTCGCCGGGGCTGGGGAAGGTGCCGCTGACGTTAATGGTGGTGCCGGCTCGGGTGACGGTGCTCATGCAGTGCTCCTTGGTTGTTGTCTGAGGTTGGTCTTGCACAGAATTTGGCAGTTTACTCTGTGTAGCTCAGTTTGGATGACTTTGCATAGCTGGCGAAAGGTCGGAGGTTTGCTCAGAGTCTTTGGGGCTGGCCGGCGTTTCCGGCTCGAAGCCGGGCGCCGGGTGGCGTTTGACGACGGTGAGATAGAGCACCAGGGCGATGGCGGCGAAGCCGGCAATGGCCAGGGCCATGACCAG
>DASSWD010000058.1:0-2084 GCA_035705335.1 Marinobacter sp.
GTGTCGCGACAGCCTGATCGTTACCTAACGGCCGCGCCTGGGTACAAACAAACGCGCTCCATCCACCTCAACCGTCACCAGCGCCTGATCATACAGCTGCTCCAGCGCTGACGGCACCAGCATGGTCTCCGCCGGGCCCCAACAGGCGCTGCCGTCGGGATAGAGCAGCAGCAAGTGGTCGCACCAGCGGGCGGCCAGGTTCAGGTCGTGCAGGCACATGAACACGGCTTTATGGTTGCTCGCCTGCTGAGTCAGCAGGTTCATCACGGAGACCTGGTGGTGCAGGTCCAGGTGGTTGGTGGGTTCGTCCAGCAGCCAGATGTCCGGGTTCTGGGTCATCAGGGTGGCGATGGCGACTCGCTGGCGCTCGCCTCCGGAGAGGGTGTTGACCAGACGGCCCGAAAGGTGGCCCGCCTCCAGTCGGACCAGCGCCTGTTCGGCCTGCTCGATGTCGCTGCCAGTCTCCACCTGCCAGGAGGACAACCAGGGGTGACGGCCAATCAATGCGGTTTCCAGGGCGGTGGCGGGAAAGCCGTCCTGATGCGCCTGAAACACCAGCCCGATGTTCCGGGAAATCTTCCGTCGGTGCAGACTGGGCAGGGCCGCGCCGTCCAGTGTCACGCGGCCGCGGCGTGCCGGGCGCAGCCCCGCCAGGGTGTGCATCAACGTGGTTTTACCGGCGCCGTTCGGCCCCAGCACACCCCACACCTGCCCGGGCTGAAGGGTAAAATTAAGCGCCGTGCCGTCAGGCCGGCCGGGGATGTCAATGATCAGGTTATCCGTTGCCAACTTGGTCATCAGCGGCTCCGGTGCAGCAGGTAGAGGAACGTGGGCACGCCCAGCAACGCGGTGATCACCCCTACCGGCAGTTGTTCCGGTGCAATGACCACCCGCGCCAGCGTGTCTGCCAGCACCAGTAGGGTACCGCCAGCCAACGCACAGGCGGGCAGGATCACTCGCTGATCGTTACCCAGCACCAGACGCAGCATATGGGGCACCACCAGCCCCACGAACCCGACGGAACCGGCCATGGTAACGGCGGTCGCGGTGAGCAGGCTGGCCATCAGATAAATGGACCATTCCAGGGGCCGGACCGATACACCCAGTGCTGCGGCCTGCAAGGAGCCCCGGGCCAGTACATTCAGTGCCCGGCCCAGAGGGAACACCAGCAGGCAAACCACAGCCAGAACGATCAGGCCCGGCCAGGGAGTGGCGGCGTGGGAAAGGTCGCCCATCAACCAGTACAGCATGCCGGGCAGCCGCCTGGCCGGGGTCATCGACAGAATCAGTGTGATAACGGCACCCCAGCCGGCCGCCACCACCACACCGGTGAGCAGCAGGCGGGAAGGGGTCCAGCTACCACTGCCATGGGCGAGGCCGAACACCATCAGGGTCGCCAGCATGGCCCCGGCAAAAGCGGAACCAGACACCAGAAAGCCGGCCGCTCCAGCCAGCATCGCCAGTAACGCACCCACGGCCGCACCACCGGATAAACCCAGCACATAGGGGTCGGCCAGGGGGTTGCGTAACAGCACCTGCATCAGGGCGCCGGCCACCGCCAGCAAGCCGCCGGTGGCAAACGCGCTCAGGGTGCGGGGCAATCGCAATTCGAGAATAAGGGTTTGCTGCAACTCGCTGCCACTGCCGGTGAGCACCCGCAGGGTGTCTTCAATGCCCATGGCACTGCTGCCAATGCTGACCGACATTACCGCTGCCATCAGGCTGGCCAGTAACAGCAGCAACAGGGGCTTTACAGGGCTAGAGGTTGGCACGGGCCTGCTCCAGGGTCTGGCACAGGTGCCTGGTTCCATCCAGCATCCGCAAGGTTGGCCGCGCCAGCAGGTCGGGGGGCTCCAGAAACAGGTTCTCCGCCGCAACCGCTGCTAGCTCGGGAAACTGCGTCCAGGCTTCCAGCCACTGGTCATTGCCGGCCTGCCCGGCGGTGACAATAGCCTCCGGATTTGCCGCCAGAACAGCCTCGGTACTGATGCGTGGCACCAGCCTTGATAAGGTGCCGAACACGTTGATGCCACCGCACAGGGTGATCGCCTTGCTGATCAGTTCCTCCCGGTTCACGGTCATCA
>DASSWD010000059.1:0-5884 GCA_035705335.1 Marinobacter sp.
GCCATGAAGCCGTCAGCCTCGATCAGCCGCACCAGTTCGGTGGCGTCCGGCGCCAGGCAGCCCTGGCTGGCAATGGAGAGCAGGCGCCCACCCGCGCTGTAGTCGAAATGCAGCCGGGCGGAGGCTTCAAGGCTGGAGTCGCCCACGGGGAGCTCACCACCGCCATCGGCGTAGGCGAACACATCCACGGTGGTCACCAGGGTTGGGTTTTCCGTTTCCAGCGGCACGTCTGGCAGGGTCAGTGAATCTGTGTCGACGGACTGGTAATCGCCCGCAACCACGGCGTTGTCCACCGCGTCCATCACGGCATTGGCGTTCTGCACCAGCGACACGCCCAGCAGGAAGATAGCGTCTTTACTGAGCCATTGAACCCGACCGTCCGCATCCGGCTGGGACAGCGCATCGTTGTAGTTGTCGGGAATCTGGCTGGCACTGAACCGGGCGAGAGCCCGGGCGTAGGCATGGGCGCGGTGATTGCCCGCCAGAATGTAATCCTCCAGCAGGTTCAGGCCGTCCAGCTCCGCGTAGTCCCGCGGGTTGACGGTCACGCTTGCCGGCGCGTTGCGTTCAGCCGCCAGCGCCCGGTAACGGGCAACGGTGGTTAAAGGAGTGACCTGATTGACCCCGGGGCTGGCCGACATCAGATAGGCCCGGGGCACCGGGATCTCACCGGCGGGGGTTTCTTCCAGGGTTTTGCCCGGCAATGCCAGGGCGTAGAGCGGGTAATCCCGGGGGTCCAGGTCGGCCCCCACCTGCTCATCCACCGCCAGCGGCGAAATATCCAGCTCAAAGCGGCCGCCGGGGCCGGTCATGGCGGTGGGTTCACCATCTTCCAGAGTATGGGTGGCACCGTTGGCCAGTGTGACCGCCAACGGCCCCGGGGTCGGCTGGCCATCGCCGTCCATATCCAGCCACACCCGGGCGTTGCGCAGGTATCCGTCGATCACCCGGCCCTGGTAGGGTGCCGCCTCGCTGTATTCGACCCCGTCAAAATCACGGCCATCCACCGGCAACCGGTCGGATTCTTCACCACAGCCGGCGAGCAGCAGAGACACAAAAACGGGCGAGAGCGGGATCAGGAGTTTCATCGCGGCAACCGGTTATCCTTGTTAGAGGTTGTGCCGCTACTGTAGGGGAAGCGCCCGCCGGAGACCTTGACCGGCTTGGCAAATTGTAAAGTTAGGTAACTGGCCGGCACCGTATCAAAAGGTGCCGGCCGGGTGCGCCGTTCAGAACGAGCGGGCGACGATTTCCTTCATGATTTCGTTAGTACCGGCGTAGATGCGCTGCACGCGGGAGTCTGCCCAGGCCCGGGCAATCGGGTACTCCCACATGTAACCGTAGCCGCCATGGAGCTGTACGCATTCGTCCATCACCTTGCACTGCAGGTCGGTGGTGTGCTGCTTGAGCATGGCGGCGGTGGGGATATCCAGTTTCTTCTCCAGATGCAGTTCCAGGCAGCGGTCGGTGAACACGCGGGCGGCGGTGATTTCCGCTTTCAGCTCCGCCAGCTTGAACCGGGTGTTCTGGAAGGCGATCACTGGTTTGCCAAAGGCTTTGCGCTCTTTCACGTAATCCAGGGTCCACTGCCAGGCGGCCTCGGCCGCCGCCACGGCGGTGATCGCCACCTGCAGGCGCTCGGCGGGCAGTTCCTGCATCAGTTGAAAGAAGCCCTGCCCTTCCTTGGGGCCGATCAGATTGGTGACCGGTACTTTCACATCCTGGAAGAACAGTTCTGAGGTGTCCTGGGCCTTCATGCCCACCTTGTTCAGATTCTGGCCTTTCTGGAAGCCTTCCCAGGCGGTTTCCACCAGCAGCAGGCTGGTGCCCTTGGCACCTTCTTTCGGGTCGGTCTTGCACACCACGATCACCAGATCGGCCAACTGGCCGTTGGTGATAAAGGTCTTGGAGCCGTTCAAAACGTAGTGCTCGCCGTCACGAATCGCCGTGGTCTTGACGCCCTGAAGGTCGGAACCCGCGCCCGGCTCGGTCATGGCAATGGCGCCGATCATCTCGCCGGAAGCCAGCTTGGGCAGGTAGGCCTGCTTTTGCTCCTCAGAGCCGTAATTCAGAATGTAAGGGGCGACGATGTCTGAATGCAGGGTCCAGCCGATGCCAGACAGGCCGGCGCGGGAGACTTCCTCCATGATCACCGCGGAATAGCGGAAATCCGCGCCCACGCCGCCGTATTCTTCCGGCATGGTCGGGCACAGAAAGCCCAGTTCGCCAGCCTTGCGCCACAGCTCCCGGCTGACCTGGCCGTCTTTCTCCCATTGCGCGTGGTAGGGCGCCGCTTCCTGCTCCAGGAATTTGCGGACGGAGTCCCGGAAACCGTCCAGATCGGCGTCAAAGATGGTGCGTGGAATCATGCTGAACCTCGGTACACAGGGTTGTTGTTATCAGGTTCAGTCAGTCTGTGGTGTGAGGCGCCCGCCCTCAATGATGAAAACCATCAATCGCTTTGGCCAAAAGCTTAACCTTTCTCACCCCAGCGCGGCATCAGGGTCTGGGGCAGGTTCAGGTGGTCGAGAATCCGGGCCACCATGAAGTCCACCAGGTCATCAATCGATTCCGGCTTGTGGTAGAACCCGGGGCTGGCCGGCATGATCACCGCGCCCTGGCGGGTCAGGGTGAGCATGTTGTTCAGATGCACTTCCGAGTAGGGTGACTCCCGCAGCACCAGGATCAGCGGCCGGCGTTCTTTCAGGGCCACATCACCTGCCCGTTCAATCAGGTTATTGGAAGCACCGGTGGCCAGTGCCGACAGCGTGCCGGTGCTGCAGGGGCAGATCACCAGGGGCGCTTTCTCACCCGAGCCTGAGGCCGGCGGTGAGAACCAGTCTTCCCGGCCAAACACCTGAATCTGTCCCGGGCGGGCCTGGGCGTACTCGGTAAAAGCCTCGGCCATGGCCGGTGGCGACCCCGGCAGGCGAAACTCGGTTTCTGTGGCAATCACCACCTGGGCCGCCCGGCTGACCATCACGTTCACCCGGCAGTTCTGGACCACCAGGCACTGCAACAGCCGCAACGCGTATTGGGCGCCCGATGCGCCGGTGATCGCCAGATTGATCAAAGGGCCAGATTCAGCCACGCCGTACCTCCAGTGCTGCAACCAGTTTGCGATGAATGCCGCCGAAACCGCCGTTGCTCATGATGACAATATGGCAGGTGTCCGGCAGACCATCGAGCGCCCGCTCGATCAGGGATTCTACGGAGCTTTCCACACAATGGTGCTCCAGCTCCCCCGGATCGGCCTGCCAGGCGGTCAGCAGTTCCGGCAGCCAGTCCATGTTCGACAGGTTGCCCCAGAGCACACGGTCCGCCAGCGCGGCACTGGGGATCAGCGTGTCACGGTGCACGCCCTGCTTCATGGTGTTGGACCGGGGCTCGATGATCGCCAGGATCGGCTCATCACCCACCCGGTTGCGCAGGCCTTCCAGCGTCAGGGCAATGGCCGTGGGGTGGTGGGCAAAATCGTCGTACACCCGCACGCCGCCCACCTCGCCCACCAGCTCCATCCGGCGTTTGACTCCGGAAAACCGGCACAGAGCTGCGACGGCGTGGTCGGGCGTTACGCCCACATGACGGGCGGCGGCAATGGCCGAGAGCGCGTTGCGCACGTTGTGCTGGCCCGTCAGCCCCCAGTTCAGGGTGGCCACCGGTTGCTCGTGATGGATAACCATGAACCGGCTGCCATCCTCCGACAGCAGTTCGGCGCGCCAGTCGGCGGTGCGGGGCACTTCGCTGCCGATGGCGGTGTCCTGCACCGGGCTCCAGCAGCCCATGGCGAGGGCGTTGTCCAGATGGACGTCATTCGCCGGGCGAATGATCAGGCCGGAGGACGGCACCGTGCGCACCAGGTGATGAAACTGCTTCTCGATGGCTTCCACGCTGTCAAAAATATCCGCGTGGTCATATTCAAGGTTATTGAGAATCAGGGTGTTGGGGCGGTAATGAACAAATTTCGAACGCTTGTCGAAAAACGCGCTGTCGTACTCGTCGGCTTCAATCACGAAAAAGTCGCTGGTGCCCAGACGAGCGGACACCGGGAAATCCTGGGGCACCCCGCCCACCAGATAGCCGGCATCAAACCCGGCCTGGTCCAGAATCCACAGCAGCATGGAGGTGGTGGTAGTTTTGCCATGGGTACCGGCCACCGCCATCACCCAGCGATGGCGCAACACTTCGCGGGCCAGCCACTCGGGGCCGGACATGTAATCAATGCGCCGGTTCAGCACCGCCTCCACTTCCGGGTTACCCCGGGACATGGCGTTGCCGATCAGCACCAGGTCCGGCTTGGGTTCCAGATTCTGAGCCCGGTAACCCTCCATCAGGGTGATACCCTGGGCTTCGAGCTGGGTGCTCATGGGCGGATAAACGCCCTGGTCCGAGCCGGTCACGGTGTGGCCGAGCTCCCGGGCGATGACCGCCAGGCTGCCCATAAAGGTGCCACAAATGCCCAGGATGTGTATGTGCATGGTACCGGTGCCTCCAGATTGAAACCCGCCAAGCCTCTATCATAGTCAAGGCCGGGTCAAGTGGCGGCGTTGGCGGGCCTTTGCGGGCAACCATTACCCGCTCGCTGCCTTTCTCCACCTTCGTCAACCCCTCATGAAAAACCGCCGCATATGGCGTATCATCTGCGCCACCGTTGAACCAGCAGGAGGCTTCAGCCCGAGATGGCCATCAAGAATGCGTTTTACGCCCAGTCTGGCGGTGTGACCGCCGTTATCAATGCCAGTGCTGCCGGCGTTATCCAGACCGCCCGCCAGCATCCGGACAAGATCGGCAAAGTCTACGCCGGCCGGAACGGCATCATCGGCGCCCTGAAAGAAGAGTTGATCGATACCAGCCTGGAGTCGGACGCTGACATTGAAGCGCTGATCCATACCCCCGGCGGTGCCTTTGGTTCCTGCCGCCATAAGCTAAAGAACATTTCCGAGAACCCCCGGGAGTATGAGCGCCTGATTGAAGTGTTCCGCGCCCACGACATTGGCTACTTCTTCTACAACGGCGGCGGTGACTCCCAGGATACCGCCTACAAGGTCAGCCAGATGGCGGACAAGATGGGCTACCCCATCACCTGCATCGGCGTGCCCAAGACCGTGGACAACGACCTGCCGTTTACCGACTGCTGCCCGGGCTTTGGCTCCGTAGCCAAATACATCGCCACCTCCACCCTGGAAGCCAGCCTGGACATCAAGTCCATGTGCGAAAGCTCCACCAAGGTGTTCATTCTGGAAGTGATGGGCCGCCACGCGGGCTGGATTGCGGCCGCCGGTGGCCTGGCCGGCGAAGGCGAAGGCGAACCGCCCCACATCATTCTGTTCCCGGAGATTCCGTTCAACCGCGACCAGTTCCTGGCTCGGGTAGACCATTGCGTGAAGGAATACGGTTACTGCGTGGTGGTGGCCTCCGAAGGCGCCCAGTACGAAGATGGCCGGTTCCTGGCCGACGCCGGTGCCAAAGACGCCTTCGGCCACACCCAGTTGGGCGGCGTGGCGCCGGCTCTGGCGAATATGGTCAAACAGGCTCTGGGCCACAAGTACCACTGGGCGGTGGCCGATTACCTGCAGCGGGCAGCGCGGCACATTGCCTCTGCCACCGATGTACAGCAGGCCTACGCGGTCGGCAAGGCGGCGGTGGAAATGGCACTGGCCGGCAAGCAGGCGAAAATGCCCACCATCGTGCGTGAGCAGGCCAAGCCCTACCGCTGGAGTATCGGGGAAGCCAACCTGAGTGAAGTGGCAAACCAGGAAAAGAAAATGCCAATCCACTATATCTCGGACGACGGCTACCATATCACCCAGGACTGCCGGGATTACCTGCTGCCACTGATTGCCGGTGAGGCGTTCCCGCCGTTCGACAATGGCCTGCCCCGGGT
>DASSWD010000060.1:0-3073 GCA_035705335.1 Marinobacter sp.
ACTGGTCATGAAGTCCTGATGCTGCACCGGCTGTTTACGTTTCCAGGCGCCGTCGCCATCGCGGTAATCGGGAATGCCGGAATCGGTGCTGACGCCTGCCCCGGTGAGAATCATCAGGTTCGGGTGCTGGTGAATGAAATCCGCCAGCAGCCGGCCGGCTTCGTCCGGGGCATGGGATTGGATCGGCTGGTCCGCATCTGGCAGGCGCTGGTCACTGCGAAACGGTCGGGTGCGGTGGCGGGCCTCGGCCATGGCGTCTCCGGTTATTCTGTTTTCGGCGCAGCGCAGGCGCTCAGCAATGCGTTCATGTGTGCCGAACCGAGTCGATTCATCAGTTCAATGTTGCGTTCGGGAATTCCATCAACGTCCGGGTAACGCTCAATGGCGGCTTCCAGACTGGCCTCCCGCAGCAGGTGCAGCATGGGCCAGGGCGAGCGGTTGGTGTAGTTTTCCGCGGCGTCTGGCTCGGTGCCTTCAAACTGGTACGCGGGGTGGAAACTGGCAATCTGAACATCGCCCTCCAGCTCCAGATACGCCAGCAGTTCGTCCGCCACCGCCAGGAATTCATTGTAGGGTTCGAAGTCCTGCAATACACCGGGATGAATCAACAGGGTGGTTTCCACCGCCGGGTGGTCCAGCAAAAACTGAAGCTCGCCATGCAGAGCGGCGATCAGGTCGTCCTCGTTGGTGGCGCCGGTCACCGAAAATCTGACCCGCTCCCGCACCAGTTCTTTTTTGGCAAACGGGCACAGGTTGAGGTCGATGACCACATCCTCCAGCCAGCGCCGTGTTTCACCCATCACCTGCTCTGCGTTCACGGTGTTTCTCCCCTGTGTTGCGGAATTGCAACTTGCCAGCACACCAGTGGCAAGGCAGCATTCGGGTACATCATACCGGAAGGACATGACACTTGTTGCCCAACCTCCAGGACCTTACTAACCGGGAAAACGAAACCCCCCTCTGGTCGGTCTTTGCCGGCCTGATTTCCCTGATGGTGACACCGCTGCTGTTTATCGGTGGCCCGGATTACTCCTCCGGGCCGCTGATTCGCTCTGCCTGGAACCTCGGGCACATCGCCCTGTTCGCGTTGGTCACATTGGCCATCCGGCCCTGGCGCTTTGCCCGCGGCTGGAAACTGTGGGCCGGGGTAACCGCCGGCATCCTTCTGCTTGGCACCGCCATTGAACTTATACAGGGGATGACCGGCCGGGTGATGGACCCCAGGGATCTGGTTCGCAATCTGCTGGGGTGCTGGCTGGTGTTGGGGTTCCAGCCGGTCCTGATGCGATCACCCGGGCGCTCGGCGAGGACCACTCTGATGGCAGCGCTGGTCACCCTGCTGCTGTTAGTGGAAACCAGCACCACCGCCCAGGTCGCCATGCGGCAGTTCCATGTGCACCGACTGCTGCCGGCGCTTTATGACTTCCAGACCACCGGGCTGTGGGCCTTCTGGAACGGCGATGTGGCGGCCACCACCGTGCCGGCGGGCGATGGCGACCAGGCGGCGGTGGCAGTGAACCTGGACACCGGTGTGTATTCCGGTGCCTTCCTGAACAATTTTCCCGGCGACTGGCGCGGTTACGACCGGCTGATTGTTGAGCTGTACAATCCGTCGGAAACCCCCCTCGACCTGACCCTGCGTATTCATGATCTGACCCACGACCGCGGACGCCAGATCTACGCTGACCGGTTCAATACACAACTGGCTCTCGACCCAGGCAACAACCGGTTCGAGATCGATCTGGCGCGGATTGCCAGCGCACCCGCCCAACGCCCGATGGACATGTCGGAGGTGCGGCGGATCGGGTTGTTTGCCGCCCGCCTGCCGGAACCCCGGACAATCTACCTGACCGGCTTACGACTGGAATAACGCAGGCTGATGCCGACCGCCGGTTATTGATTAAGGCCAGCGTTGTCGGGCCCGATGAAGTGACCGATCTGGGTACCGATGCTCTCAATCGGTTGCGTCACCGCCTGTTTCACGCTGCGGGTAACCACGGCGGTAAACGCACGCCCGGCGTCACTCTCCAGAAAGTCGAGATACAGGTCCATTTCCTGGTCGCTGACGTTGCGGTAGGTGTAAAGATAACTGTCGTACACCTGCTTGGACATCACCGCGTGCAAGGCGTCGCGCTGGCTTTCGATGCGCTCTTCAATCTGATCAAAATGTACCGAATCCCGGCCCAGGGCTGACATCGCCGTCGCCAGGCCCAACTGCACCGCGATGGCGGTGTCTACCGCACTCTCGGTGGCCCGTGCGGCCTGGTCAAAGCGCTGGAACAGTGCGGCCCGGTCAGTGCCGTCATACCGATCATTCAGCTCGCCGGCCCGGGCACGGATCTCGGGCCAGGTCGCCGGCGCCGACGCCGCGATTTCCGCCCCGGCGATCTTTTCTGCCACCGGGGTCTGGTACCACGTCAGAACCTCGGAGCGCTGCCCGGCAGTCAGCTGTTCATCAATCGCAGCGACCAGCTTGCGTTCGATTTCCCGGGCGCTGAAACTGTTGGCGACAAGGTAGCCCAGGGTGTCGGCGACCATCGGCGGCACCTGGCCGCTCTGTTTGACGCCTTCCCGGATGCCTTCACTCATCATCGCCGGGTACTGGGCCACGATGTCGTCCACCGGCGACGCTGCCAGCACTTCCCGGGCGGTCGGATTGGCGAACACCGCCCCGCTAAACAGCAGGCCGGCGACTAAAACAGGTTTAACTAGGGAAGCAGATCGCATATCACTATCATCCAACGGGTAGAAACAGCAGCGTTTATGACACGGCTCGAACCCGGTCAGCAAGCGGTTCCGGGGGTTGGGAGATGACAGTTTGGTAGGGATGGTTAGGCCCAAACGCCGAAAACGCAGGCCACAGAATCGCTTAAGATTTAATGCGAAGCGATGGCGCTCCAGGCTCTGGCGCAGCCGCCTTACCTGGATTGGCCTACCGGTTCTGGGGCTGGCCGTCGGCATCTGGGCCACGTTGCGTTTCAGTCTGCTGGCGCCAGAGCCACCCCTGCAAACCGACAACGTCTGCGACATCTTCCGGGAACACACCGCCTGGTACGATTACGCCCGGGATTCA
>DASSWD010000061.1:0-5147 GCA_035705335.1 Marinobacter sp.
ATCAGCTCACCACCGGACTTTTCCTCAATACTTTCACACCAGGCTTCAAACAGGTCGTAGCCTACGGTGCCTGCATCCCATACCGACTGGAGTTTCCACGTTGTGGCGGCCTGCACCTGGCCGGCACCCAAAATCAGCGCACCTGTCAGGGCCGCACCAACGGCTACTTTCCTGAAGAAGCTCCTGCGTCCCGGCTTCGCCTGTGCTCCGCAGCGCTCTTCTTTGTTTTCGTTGATAGTCATCGACACATCTCCGATTCATTGTTGTTATTCAGATGTAGGACCAATACCGACGACGGCCGGCATTGGAGAAGATATTCGTAGGGGATTCACATTTAGTCCAGAGAATTGCTTACTGGTCTGACCAGTTTTTGCGCCGGTAAAATTGGACGCTATGGCTTCAATGGGCCATATTTACTGGCCTGAGAGGTCGCTGAAGGTTCTTTTGGCTACCCGCTGTGATTATCCCCGGCTGGTCTGACCAGCGACTGATAAAGAGTAAATAAAATGGGTATATCCCAGGAAATTTCCCTGCGGCTGGAGCGGCTGATTCTGGATGGCGGCCTGGCTCCGGGGCAGAAAATCCCCTCCGAACGCCAACTCTCTACCCGGCTGGGCGTGTCCCGGGCCATCGTCCGTGAGGCTCTTCATGAGCTTCATGGCCGGGGCGTGATCGAAACCCAGCACGGGCGCGGCTCGTTTGTCGCCAGCATCGTGCCCAAAGGTCACGAACTGAGCGATAGCAGCCCGCTGATGCATCTGTTCGCCGGCCATCCGCGTACGCTCTACGACCTGCTGGAGGTGCGGGAACAACTGGAAGGCCAGGCTGCCGAGCTGGCCGCCACCCGCGCCACCGCCATGGACAAGCACAGGATTACCAAAGCTTTCCGAACCCTTGAAGACACCGACCCGATGAGCAACGCCCGGCCAGACCACGGTTTCCACCAGGCCATTGTCGAGGCCTCTCACAACCCGATACTGGTTCACGTACTCAACGGACTGAAAAACATGATGCTGCTGACGGTGCAGGCATCCGTGGCCAACCTCAACCCGCGCACTGATATGCGGGAGCTGATCATGAAGCAGCACCGGCAGATCTATCAGGCGATCATGGCGTCCAAACCGGCCGCTGCCCGCAAAGCGGCCATGGCCCACGTACGATTTGTGGGCGACTCGCTGCGTAGTCTGGAAAGCCAGGGCGCCAAAGTCATCCGGATTCCGCTGGACCAGCGGGCGTCCTGATCAGAAACACAACGGTATTGATTTCCGAGGCGACAGTCCGTAAAACATGCGCCTTTGAATAAAAGCCCCCAGGAGTCACCCATGGCGGATAGCGCGCCTCTGATTTGCAGGGACATCCATAAAACGTTTGACCAGCTGGAAGTGCTCAAGGGCATCTCGCTGGAAACCCGGAAAGGCGACGTCGTCTCTCTCATCGGCAGCTCCGGGTCGGGTAAGAGCACCTTCCTTCGCTGCATCAATTTGCTGGAAACGCCCACCTCGGGCGACATCATAGTGCACGGTGATCCAATTCGGTTCACCACCAACCGCAAAGGCGAGCGCATTCCGGCAGACAACCGCCAGGTGGAACTGATTCGCGCCCGTTTATCCATGGTGTTTCAGGGCTTCAATCTCTGGTCCCACATGACGGTGCTGGAGAACATCATCGAAGCGCCGGTTCACGTTCTTAAGGTGCCTAAAAAGGAAGCCATTGAACGGGCCGAGGCTTACCTGAACAAGGTGGGCATCTATGAGCGCAAGGATTACTACCCGGCCCAGATGTCCGGCGGCCAGCAGCAACGGGCGGCGATTGCCCGCGCCCTGGCTATGGAACCGGAGGTGATGCTGTTTGACGAACCCACGTCCGCGCTCGACCCGGAACTGGTGGGCGAAGTCTTGAAAGTCATGCACAGTCTGGCCGAGGAAGGCCGCACCATGATCGTGGTCACCCACGAGATGGCGTTTGCACGGGATGTGTCAACTCAGGTCCTGTTCTTGCACCAGGGCGTGATTGAGGAGCAGGGTTCGCCGGAGAAAGTGTTTGATCACCCGGACTCCGAGCGGATGCAGCAATTTCTTGCTCCCAAGTTCTGAACACCGGTGCTATCTTGAACCGGTGTGGGAACGGAAACTTCCATGAAAAATAACGCCCACGAGGCGAACCACTGGAGAAGTGACACATGAAAAAACTGTTGATAGCCGCAAGCTGTGCCCTGGCCCTGATGGCCTCCGGCACCCAGGCCGAGGAACGCAACCTGCGCATCGCCTTCGACGTGCCCTATGAGCCGTTCGAGTACCGGGACGAAAACGGCGAACTGACAGGCTTTGAGGTCGAGTTGGCGGAAGCCATGTGCGAAGAGATGAAGGCCAACTGTGAATTCGTGATCCAGGCGTGGGACGGTATGATCCCCGGCCTGCTGGCGCGCAAGTTTGACCTGATCATGTCATCCATGTCGATCACCCCGGAACGTGCCGAGCGCGTGCTGTTTTCCGAGCCGTACTACAACACCCCGGGTGGCTGGTTCGGACCGGAAAGCTTCAACACAGACGTTACCGACATGGCGGCAATGGAAGGCAAAACGGTTGGCGTTCAGCGTGGCACCACCATGGACACCTACGTCACTGAAAACATGGGCGACGTGGTCACCATCAAACGTTACACGACGGCTGAGGACATGGTTCTGGACCTTGAGGGCCAGCGCCTGGATGTGGTGTTCGTGGACTACCCGGTGGGCGAACAGACCATTCTGACTAAAGAAGGCTTCAAGGAAGTGGGCGAGCCGGTCAAGCTGGGTGAAGGCGTCGGTGTTGCCATGCGCAAGCGCGACACCGAGCTGGCGGAAGACGTCAACGCCGCTCTGCGCACGCTGAAGGAAGATGGCACCTATGACGCCATCATGAACAAGTACTTCGCTTACGACATCAGTATGTAATGAACCGGGGGCGGCAACTGCGCCGCCTCCGCTGACCGGATATTCCCATGCTTGATCTGAAAGGCTATGGCCCAGCCCTTGCCGAGGGCGCAGTGGTCACTATTGAACTGGCCTTCCTGTCTCTTGCTGTTGCGGTCTTTCTGGGACTGATTGGTGCCGCAGCCAAGTTGTCTGACAGCCGTATCGCCTCCGGGCTTGCCACGGCGTACACCACGCTGGTTCGCGGTGTTCCCGACCTGGTCATGATGATGCTGTTTTATTACGGCGGTCAGGTCTTGGTGAACATGCTGTCGGATTACCTCTGGGCGGCCTATGAGATCGATTTCTTCTTTCTGTTTGACCCTTTCATTTCCGGCGTGGTGACCATCGGTCTGATTTTCGGTGCCTACATGACGGAAACCTTCCGGGGTGCCTTTCTGGCGGTGGAAACCGGCCAGATTGAGGCGGCGCGGGCCTATGGGTTCACCCGCTGGCACACTTTCCGCCGGGTGATGATTCCGCAGATGCTTCGCCACGCCCTGCCCGGCATTGGTAACAACTGGCAGGTATTGCTCAAGACCACGGCGCTGGTGTCGATTATCGGTTTGACTGACATGGTCCGTGTGGCCGAGGAGGCCGCGAAGGCGGAGCGGATGCCGTTCCACTTTTTCATTCCGGTGGCGGCGGTGTATCTGGGCCTGACCGCGGCTTCGGAACTGTTCATTCGCTGGCTCGACAAACGGGCCAACGTGGGCGTGGTCCAGGAGAGTTGAATGATGCCTGAGTTCCTGACCCAGTGGCTGAATCAGAACGATATTTTCACAGCGATGACGCTGATGGAATACTGGAACGGTCTGGTAACGACCGTTCATCTGGTTTTCCTGTCGCTGATCATCGGCTTGCTGGTGGCGGTGCCGCTGGCGATTCTGCGCACAGTGCGCAATCCTTTGGTGTCCGGGCCGATCTGGTTTTACACCTATCTGTTCCGGGGCACACCCCTGCTGATTCAGTTGTATATCATTTACTACGGGGTGGCGCAGATTCCGGGCATCCAGGACACCTTCTGGTGGGCGATTATCCGGGAACCGCTCTACCCGGCGTTGCTGGCGTTTACACTGAATACGGCCGCCTATACCACGGAGATTATCCGGGGTGCGATTGTGTCCACGCCCCACGGTGAGATTGAGGCGGCGAAGGCCTATGGCATGAACTGGTTTATGCGAATGCGGCGGATTGTACTGCCGAGTGCGGCGCGGCGGGCGGTGCAGGCGTACTCGAATGAGGTGATTTTCATGCTGCATGCCAGTGCGATCGCCAGTGTGGTGACGATTGTGGATCTGACCGGGGCGGCGCGGAATATTTATTCGCGGTTTTATACGCCGTTTGAGGCGTTTATTTTCGTGGCGTTCTGCTACCTGGCACTGACGTTTATTCTGGTGTTTGCGTTCCGGAAGCTGGAGAACCACCTTTTGCGGCATCAGCGGCCGGTGGGGTCCTAGCTCAACATCACGATATAGGTTCTGCTTCGGTGCATGGCCAGGTGTGAGACAGGTTTTCCGGGAAACGCTACAAGCACATCCGTGTGCGCTTCGTTCCGGCCATCCATGGCCTCCAAGATTCCCGGAAAACCTGTCTCACACCTGACCCCGAACTTTTTACGGGGATTCAGCAATGCGTTATGACGCTCTTTTTGAACAGCATTCGGATTGGCTGGCTTGCACGCTGGCTCACGCTTCCTCTTCTCTGCCCGAATCCTCACTTTCGCTTTCCGACGGCACCCACATCAGCCGTAAAGTCAACGGCATTCTCTGGCTGGAACCGCCGGCTGGTCGGGCGAATTCGAACAGCGAGGCCCTGATTGTTTCGGCCGGGGTACATGGCAATGAGACCGCGCCGATTGAGGTGCTGAACGGACTGGTGTCTGAGTTACTTGAAGGTAAGTGGTCACTCGCCTGCCCGCTGTTGCTGATACTGGGCAATCCGCCCGCGATGGTGGCTGGGGAGCGGTTTCTGGATGTGAACATGAACCGGTTGTTTAACGGCGCCCATGGCAAACCGGAGCACCGGGATTTACCGGAAGGGCAACGGGCGGCGTTGATTGAGGCGGTGTGTTCGGAGTTTCAGCAGACTCACCCTGAGCTGGCGTTGAGTCATTACGATCTTCACACGGCAATCCGGCCGTCGAAGCGGGAGCGGTTTGCGCTGTACCCGTTTGTGCCGGGGCGGTCGGTGCAGC
>DASSWD010000062.1:0-4262 GCA_035705335.1 Marinobacter sp.
GGTCGGGGACGGACTGCCGCTCACTGCCCGTCGGCTGCCACTGATTCTGGTGCCCACCACATCCGGCACGGGTGCTGAGGTCACTCGCAACGCGGTGATTGATGTGCCGGACGCCCAGCGCAAGGTCAGTCTGCGGGACGCCCAGTTGCTGCCGGACCTGGCCCTGCTGGACCCGGCCCTGACCGACCATTGCCCCCGGCATGTGACGCTACACTCGGGGCTTGATGCTGTCACTCAGGTGATTGAACCTTATCTGTCTTCTCGTGCCACGGTATTCACCGACATGCTCTGCCGGGAGGCCATCCCGTTGGGACTGCGGGCGCTGAAACAACTGATGGAGCGTGAATCCGAAAACGCCCGGGATGACATGGCGCGGGTCAGCCTGTTCGGCGGTCTGGCGCTGGCAAACTCGGGGCTTGGCGTGGTTCACGGCATTGCCGGCCCGCTTGGGGGGGTGTGTGGCGCTCCCCACGGTGCAATCTGCGGTGCACTGCTGCCAGCGGGCATCGCCGCCAATCAACAGCATTCAGACAGCGTCGAACTGACGGCCCGCATTGAGCAGGTCATCGCCTGGATTGCCGAGGTCTTCGACACCCACCCTGACACCGCATTGGCGGATTTCCGCCGCTGGATTGTTGAAAGTGGTTTGCCGGGCCTTTCTTCGCTGGGCGTAACCGAGGCCCACATCGTCGCGACGGCCAAGTCCGCAGCCAGCTCATCGTCTATGAAAGCCAATCCGGTGGCCTTGTCGGCGGCCACGGTTGAATTGGTGATGCGCCAATCCCTCTGACGCTGATCGTTGTGTTTAAAAAGTGAGCAAATTCCCGGTGCTTGGCCTACGCTTAATCCGGGCGTTTTCTCATCAAAGGAATGGTTTATGAACACAATGATCAATGTCAGACGTTTGGGTTTGGCGACTGCGCTGGCGGCCTCTCTGGTGGCCGGCGCACAGGCCGCGACACCGGCTCCGGAAGGGGCGTCTGTCTACTTTGTTACGCCGATGGACGGGCAAACGGTGAGCTCACCCGTTACCGTGCGTTTTGGTCTGGAGGGTCTGGGTGTGGCCCCGGCGGGCGTAGAACGTGAAAAAACCGGGCATCACCATTTGCTGGTGGATCTTGATACTCCGCCAGCGATGGACCAGCCGATCCCGGCCGATGCCAACCACGTCCATTTTGGCGGCGGCCAGACTCAAACCACGCTGGATTTGCCCCCGGGTGAGCACACACTCCAGTTGCTGATGGGTGATCACTTACACATCCCCCACGAGCCTCCGGTCATGTCCGAGAAAATCACGATCATGGTGGAGTAGCAGTCGAGCATCCGCTCCGGTATAACGAACACCATCAGGTAACCCGCAGACAGGTTTATTCCGCGTTGAATAAACCTGTCTTGCTTTGTTGGCGTGGTGAAAAAGGAGAATGAAAGTATGGAGCCAAAGGATATCGTGGCTCAGTTTATTGCCGATGTGCGCGCCCAGCGATTGGAGGAGGCCAAGGCCCTTCTGACCTCAGAGGGTTTTGAGTACGTTGGCCCGAACATGCGTTTTCTGAGCCGGGACGACATGTTGTCTTACCAGTTCGGCATGGTTGCTATCCAGAAAGACCTGGTGCTCCGGCAACTGAGTGCCGATGGCGAACATGTATTCGCCATTCTGGACTACCGAACCTATTTCGAACCCATCGGAGACGTTCGGCTTGCGGTCTGGTTCCGGGTTTGGGATGGCAAGATTCAGAGCGTTGAGACCTTCTACAACGCCGCCGTGGTGGAAAACATGCTTGGTGGCACCCTGCCGTCTACCAACTGATTTGGCGGCCCACCAGAAGCCGCCAGCTTCTCACCGGCAAAGTCGTTTTCAGGATCAATGGAATGAGTAGAAGCAGTTTCTCAGAGGAAGAGTTTATCGAGTTAGTGGAAAGCGCAGAGCAGGAGGCGGCGCTCCACCCGCGGCGTTATTTACTGAAGCTCTCGCTGCTTGCATCTCTCGGGTACGTGGTCATTTTTGGAGTTTTGTTAGCGCTTTTGGGGCTGGCGGGAGGGCTCGTAGCTGCGGCCTTTCTCAGCACTGGCCTGATTCTGTTCCTGCTGAAAAAGAAGCTCATATTCGTGGTATTGCTCGCAATTTGGGTGCTGCTGCGCGCGCTGTGGGTTCGGTTTGATCCGCCAGAAGGTTATCGACTGACCAGGAGGGAGTTTCCGGCGCTCTTTAATCAGATTGATGAGCTGTCAAACCGACTGAAGTCCATGAAAATCCACAGAGTGATACTTGATCGGCAACTGAATGCTGCTGTCGTACAGCACCCGCAACTGGGCATTTTTGGTTGGCATAGAAACTATCTGATCATCGGATATCCACTGCTCTTGGTACTGTCTCCTGCAGAAATGCGCTCTGTGATTGCTCATGAACTTGGCCACCTTTCCGGCAATCACAGTAAGTTCAATGGCTGGGTCTACAGAGTCCGGTTGGGCTGGAAAAAAGTGATGGCCGAATACGAGGGTGCACAGTCGTGGGGGGCCAAGGTACTGCGCAGGTTCTTCTATTGGTATTCGCCGAAGTTTGAGGCCTATTCGTTTGCGTTGGCGCGAAGGAATGAATTTGAGGCTGACGCCATAGCCGCAGCGCTGACATCGCCAGAAACGGCAGCAAGAGCACTCGTTAACGTTTACGCTACAGCGCCTTATGTCGATGAGCGTTATTGGCGCAATTATTTCGGTCAGGCTGATGAGCACGCAGAGCCGCCGTTTCCCCCTTTCGAAGGCTTGGTCAGATTTCTGCGCGAGAATCCTCCGGGTAGCGACGAATTGAGAGAGCGAATCGCAGCAGAGATGGAGGCGGACCCCCACTATGCTGACACCCACCCCAGCCTTGCAGACCGGCTCAGAAGCCTGGTCCAGGTGACGCCTGAACCGATAATGCCTGAGATAAGTGCCGCTCAATCATGGCTCGGTGACGCCGAACAAAAGGTCATGCTGGAGTTTGATCATCGGTGGCTGGAGGAAAATGGTGAGGCGTGGCATGACCGACATGCTTATGCTTCCCAAGCGCGTGAGCATCTGCAGAGATGCGATGGTTGCGAACTTGCCGATCTATCCGATCGGGATCTTTGGCTCTATGCCTGCGCGGCACATGAGTTTGTGTCGCCGGCTCAATCGTTGCCGCTGTTCAGAACCTGTCTCCGCAGAGATCCCGACGCATTGGGCGCGGCTTATCATCTTGGGGTGATTCTGCTGGATGCTGGCGACGATGAGGGACTGGAGCATTTGGCACGCGCCCGCACGAACCGGAATTTGCTCGGCGACAGCGCTCGAATCGGGTATCAGTTTCTGTTGAACCAGAACCGACACGATGAAGCCGAGGCCTGGTGGCAAGGGTGTCTGGATCAGCAAGATATCTTTGAGGCGGCTGATCGTGAAAGGCAGGGTGTTTCCCGAAGAGACGTACTCGAGCACCCAAACATAGATCCGGAGCTGCTAGAGCGTTTGGTGGCAAGCCTTAAGGGTCAATCCAACGTTGGTAAAGTGTGGCTGGCTCAGAAAAAGGTAAAGCACTTCCCTGATGACCCTGTGTTTGTGGTCGCATTCCAGGCAAAAGGCATCTTCTCCTCCTATGAAAGGTTGCAGGAACGAGTCGCCGAAAGGTTAGGGATTGAAGGCCACTTCTTCGTGGCCTGTTTGTCTGGAGAGGCAAAAGCTGTGGCAAAGAAGGTCAAAAAAGCTGGCAAGCGGATCAAGTGAAAATTCGGACCGTGGGCGGACGCCGCGGAATAACCTGAGGCCGACTGGAACCCTCGTTACGCTTTGGTCGCATGGCACCGGCTGTCCGCAAAAGGCAGAGTGAAGATCTTCCAATTCCTGCCGTTAACTAAAAAATAATAACGCTGTTGAGCCCGCTGACGATGACGAGTGCTGTTCGTTCAGACCGTTCTTTGAATTCTTCCCTGGTATTTCGGGTCACCAGTGTTCTGGTGCTGGCGCTGTTTGGGCTAGTGGCTGCCCTGCCAGAGTATGCACCGATTGGGCTGGCACTGGCGGCCCTTGTTACCGCTGTAGCCTGGTGGCTGGGCCGTGAGGCGGCAGGCAGTGATGACACCCCAGCGGCTTCTGCGGCCCGCGGTGGCGATACCGTTCTGGATATCTCCCAGGATCAGCCTGTTGGCAGTGGCCAGGCCGGGCGAATTGCCCGGGAGCATAACCAGTTGCTGGCCAGCATGCGGGATGCGTTGTCAGACCTGCGTCATCATGCGCTGCAGGTGGCTGTCCAG
>DASSWD010000063.1:0-4581 GCA_035705335.1 Marinobacter sp.
GTTGCGCAAAAAGTTTTCCAAACACGAAAAGCCCGAGCCACTGTTTACCGAGAAAGACGCCTGGGAAGCGCTCAAGCATTTTGAATCCCTGCACTTCCATGAGCCCTTTGAACCGGTTCCAGGCTTTGAAGTGACCTTCACGCCCGCTGGCCACATACTGGGTTCATCATGCGTGCACGTCACTCATAAAGCCGCCGCGCGCACCGTGGTATTCAGCGGCGATGTGGGGCGGCAGAACGACATCATCATGCGCCCGCCAGAGCCTATCCAGAAGGCAGACGTACTGGTGTGCGAATCCACCTACGGCGACCGGGCTCACGGCGATTCAGACCCGGAAGCCGAGCTGGCAGAGATCATCACCAAAACCGCCGGCCGGGGCGGTATCGTGCTGATGCCCGCGTTTGCCGTTGGTCGGGCCCAAATGCTCCTGTATGTGGTGCACAAGCTGATGGGGCAGGGCCGCATTCCAAGACTGCCGGTGTACCTGAACAGCCCTATGGCTATCAAAGCCACCGAGATCTTCTGCCGGCACCACAAGGAACACAAACTCAGCGCCGCCCAGTGCGAGCTGATGGACGACAAAACCGAGTTTGTGCGAACGGTGGAAGAATCCATGGAGCTGGATAAAGTGCGCTACCCCTGCATCATCATCTCCGCCAGTGGTATGGCCTCCGGCGGCCGGGTGCTGCACCACCTGAAAACCCTGCTGCCAAATCCCCGCAACAGCATCGTATTCGCCGGTTTCCAGGCGCCGGGCACCCGGGGCGATGCGCTCGTCAATGGCGCAGAATCCGTCAAGATTCATGGTGAATACTGGCCGGCCAAGGCCGAGATTCACAATCTGGACAGTATGTCCGCCCATGGGGACTACAACGAAATCCTCACCTGGCTGGGACAGGGCAGCCTCAAGCCAGAGAAGGTGTACATCACCCACGGCGAGGTGGTGGCCAGTGATGTGATGCGCAAGCGGATAAAAGAGCGCTTCGGTTGGGATGTGGAAGTGCCCGAGTTGTATTCGGAGGTGTTGGTTTGAGTTTTGTGACGCAGTTCAATTCGAATATTTTTACATAGATTCAGGATCGTTGTTTTCAAGTTTATGTAAATATTAAGAATTTCAGGATGGCATACATTCTGCTACGCGCTCCGCGCCATGGATATTATGGCGATCATCCAATTATCAGGAGCGATAACATGAATGTGAATGCATCCCGTCTTACCCTTGCCGTTTGCCTGCTGGGCGCCAGCGCGGCTGTTTCAGCAACACCGTTCACCTCGACTTCACCCACAACCGGTCTGGACGTCACCACTGTAGGTGCCTCCACCATCGGCGGTATTGTAGTAAACCTGACAGGCCTGAACGGCGCTAACGTAGTCAGCCAGCTGTCGGCCTCTTCTCTGTACGTGGGCTACGCCAACAGCAACCCGTTCACCGTTGGCACGCAGACGGGCTACGACGCCTCCGTAACCGGCGCGCTTGGTGGTGGTCTGGCTGCAGCCTCATTTCGCTTTACGCTCTGGGATGGTGACACCGGTTTCAATAACTTCGACGAGAACGAAAACACCCTGCTGGTCAATGGCCTGGATTTTGGTGACTGGTCATCGGTCATCACCGAAAACACCACCAGCGCAGGCGATACCGGTTACTATGGCCTGAGCGGCGGCGGCTTCCGGGACAACATTCTGGACACCGGCTGGTTCACGTCCAGTGACACCAGTCTTCTGGATCAACTGTTTGCCAGCTTGTTGAGCACCGAGCAAATGGTGTTTGACGTGCTGGACGTCGACTCGTATGACAATTTCTACGACTTCACCCAGGGCATCGACCAGGAACTGATCAACGTCGGCCAGGGCCCGGTAGTGAACCCACCGGTCTCCGTGCCGGAGCCCGGCTCCCTCGCGCTGCTTGGCCTTGGCCTGATGGGCCTGGCACTGCGTCGCCGCAAGTAAGAGCATGCTCCTGCCGCCTGCCTTCCTGTGGTGGGCGGCACGCAGGCCGGCAACTGGTATTTTTGAACCCAACAAGAGGCTGTTGGCATAGCGCTTACCATTCGCTACCATCGGAACAAACCATCTAGGGACAGATGAGAGGTAGCATGAAGGACCATGAACCTACGGGCCGGATTACCCGTGTCCGGTTTTGCCAAAACCCAAGCCACCCGCCATACCAAGCTGACTGGTTCCTTGTTGACCAGGCTAAATGCCCGGATGCTTTAAAGACGCTGTTTGAAACAGAACAGCGCCCTCAATACGATCTGCCGTATCTTTATTCTGGATTCTCAGAGCAGGCATATCATGGCCCGCTGTTGATCGAGCCCGTAGGCGAGGGATGCCGCGCGTGGCTTGAGCGTTGGCTGGCGAAGGGTAAGGCGCTGGCTCTTTATGGCCGTAACCTGTCAGTTGAAACGGTGCGTGATCACTGGGTATCGCTGAACTGGATCACTACACCCACGGGTGAGGGCTTTTTCCGGTATGCCGACCCCGCCAGTTTTGCCGGTGTCGGGCCATCACTCTCACCGCACCAGTGTCAGCGCCTGCTGGGGCCACATACAGCAATAGAGGGTTGTCATGCCGGCGTTCGTTGGTCGCTGGAGCGCTACGATAGCGACAATTCCGTCACATCAGTGGGCGCGGATCCTGGCACCTTTCAGTTCACATCGAATAATGTCGCAGCCATAGAAGCCTATCGCCGCCGGCTCCTGGCTCACTCGCTGGCTGAACAGCACCAATTGCCCCCTCAATTGCTTGAGGATTGGTTTTCACAGTTGACCAGTCTTGGTGCGTCCACTGAAAAAGCGCTTGTCGAAGCCAGTGAACTGCTGATTACCGCAGGTTGCACGGCGCTTATCGGCGACCAACTCAAAGAAACACTAAGGTGCGCCGGAGACGCTTGGTCCGACCGGATCGAAGCGCTCGCCGACATGGACGACTTACAGGAAGGACCCTGATGACCGCAAATGCCACCCTCCCATTCAGCCCCAGTTCTGCGCCTCTTGGTGAACACGGGGCGCCGGTATGCCGCCGGCAAACCGCCGATCTGTTGCTGCAACGCACAGACAATCTGGGCCGCCCCCTGGCCTTTACCGATGCAGGTACCGTCATGGACATGGCCGCCAAATCCGTCAGCGGCACAATCCTTGATGGGCCCGAGCCGGACCAGATCGCCCATCAGGCCCGGTTTGAGCGGCTAACTATCGGTGAAGTCCGCTGGCACTGGTCAGAGAAGCCGGAAGGAGAGCATCTGATCGGCATAAACACCGTCAGCGAGAAACTCCGATTTATACCGGGCGAAACGTTGGAAGACGGAGTTGAACTGGACGTAATAGCTCGCGAGCGCAAAGCCACTGCGATCCATCTGCCGGCGCCAATAGTTATCAATCTGCGGGAGGAATCGTTACCCGACGATGATCTTCTGACCGCCAGACAACTGAATTACTTCAAGGCCAACGGCAACAACGCACTGCTGTTCGTGCACGGCTACAACGTCCCCCACGGCGATTGGGGCCGATTTCTTAAGGGTGAGGGGCGCAGCCAGAACTACCACGGCAACACCCGCTCGTTCCGCCGCCACCCGGTGTGGCATCCCTACAAAGCTACTGTGTGGCAAGACGCCGATGCACTTTCTGAGTCCCTGTTTACGCCGTTGGAAGATGACCAACTGAACGGAAACGGGCTGCACAACTGGGCGGTGCACATGGAATACCGGCTGAATCGCGCGGCGGGTTTTGACGGAAAAGACTGGATGCCGTACAGCCGGATTATCAACGTGTCCTGGCCCGGCGACACCGGCTCGACGGATTTCATGCAGGCAGAGCTGAACGCTATGGCCGCCGGGCGTCGCCTTGCGCCGCTGTTGCAGCAACTGCACTCAGCAGGAATAGCCATCAACATCATCACGCACTCATTGGGTGCGCGGGTTGCGCTCACCGCCCTGAACCTGCTCGGCAATATCGGCTACCGGGATGTGGTGGACCACCTGTTCCTCTGGCAACCCGCCGTTGCGGACAACGCCCTGACAAACCGGGCCAGCCGTGATGTTCACCCCCTCGGCCTGGGCGTGTTTCCCGATGCTCACACAGCCGCTCGCCGGATTGTGGTGCTGCACTCCAAAGGCGATGGCATTCTCGGGCCGGAAGAGGCTTCTGATAAAGACTGGTGGAGCCGGATAGTCCGAAGGGTCTCGCCCCTGGCCACGGCAGCTTGGAACCTGGCAACGTCTGAAGACCCTATGGATGAAGCCCTGGGTTACCTGCACGGCGCCTACGACAAAAAGTGGTGGACCTTTCCCAGCTTCCTCGACAACGGCTTCGGCCCCGGCATGGAGAAGCTTTACGCCGGCTACCTGCCGCTAACTCTTGAACCCGGCAGTGTTGCCCATCCACAACGCTCAGCAAGCAGCGCAGCCAGTTTGCAACAAACCGTCGCCGATAACTGGGCGCGCCTGGAGCAGGATGCCATTGCCGAAGCCAGAGCACTCTGGCAACCCTGCATGGATTGTCTGCGCAACGGGACGCGACCACCGCAATACAGGCTACTGGTCCCCCTCGGTCACCGGGCCAGTATCAGCCCGAACTTGGCGCAGGA
>DASSWD010000064.1:0-2676 GCA_035705335.1 Marinobacter sp.
TCCAGCAGCTCACCCAGGCTATTCAATGTATTGTCTTCAAGAATACGACGCAGGCGGCTTTTCACCAGATACTGCTTGTTTTCACCCAGCAATATGCCGCACGCATCCTGAAGGAATGTCTTGAAGGCTTCATATTCCTGAGGGGTTATTTCCGCTTTCATCGAGTCTCAATGTCGGGAATGAATCCGTCTGCCGTGTCAGGCGCTCTGGTCAATGATTTCCATCACCCGTTCAGCCAGTTCGTCAGGGCTGAACTTTGCCATGAAATCGTCGGCACCGACCTTCTGCACCATGGCCTTGTTGAACACACCGCTCAGGGACGTATGCAGCATGACATACATATCCTTTAATGCAGCGTTTTCCTTGATCCGGGTCACCAGTGTGTAACCGTCCATCTCCGGCATCTCGACATCGGAGATAATCAGCGACAGGTGATCCCGCGCCTTTGAGCCATCGTCCGTGATCTCTTTCAGGTACTCCAGCGCCTGCCTGCCATCATTACGGGTGACTACCTCCATTCCAATGGCGCTCAGGCAACGCTGAATCTGCCGGCGGGCTACAGACGAGTCATCCACTACCAGTACCGGCAAATGCCCGGGTAGCCGTTCGGAACCGCGGGCAACCAGCGCTTCACCAACATCTTCCCCGAGCGGAGAAACTTCTGCAAGAATCTTTTCTACATCAATGATTTCGACCAGCTTGTCGTCGATCTTGGTCACCGCTGTCAGGTACACATCCTTACCGGCACCTCTGGGCGGTGGCAGAATGTCCTCCCAGTTCATATTCATGATCCGGTCCACCCCGGACACCAGAAACCCCTGGGTGCGCCGGTTGTATTCGGTAATGATCACGAAACTGGTCGCCAGCTGGTCCTGATCGATAGCCGGCAGACCGATCGCCAGGCTCAGATCAATGATCGGAATGGTCTCACCCCGGATATGGGAAACGCCTCGCACCATATGCCGGCTGTTCGGAATTGAGGACAGCTTCGGGCACTGAAGCACTTCTTTTACCTTGAACACGTTAATGCCATAAATCTGGCGCCCACGCAGGCGGAACAACAAGAGCTCAAGCCGGTTTTGCCCGACCAGCTGGGTGCGCTGGTTAACGCTGTCCAAGACACCTGCCATGATGAACACTCCTGGCGTGCCGTATCCGGCACCAAAATTGCTTTCACTCTTGTCAAGGCTGCCTTCGCGCCATCAAGAGCCGGTTTGTTGGCGTTTTATTTGCTGCCACCTGACGTATCGGCGGCAAGCGCCATTTCATTAAGGTGTTTTTTTAAATCGGTGACTTACAGACAGCATAGGACAAAGCGATGCAGATGCGAACCATCTTTCTGGTGATCACAGCTCTGATTCTGCCACCAATATCGGCGGCCGCGAATCCGACCCGGGCCGACGATATTACTGCCGCTGCAGAAACCTTTCTCAACGCCTGGGCCAAGGATCTGGAGGCCTCTGGATTGCGCGCCCGATATGAGCTCGGCAACCTTGATTCGCGGCTGCGCCTGGCCGCCTGCGAAACGCCGTTAAGCCTGGAATTCACTGGCGACCCGATGCAGACCACCAGTCCGTCGCTGCTGGTGTCCTGTTCTGGCGAACGGCCCTGGCGAATGTTTGTTACTGCGTCAATCGAGGTATTCGGCCCGGCACTCGTGGCCGCAAGACCCCTGGCACGGGGTGAGCGCCTGACTCCGGCTTTGGTGACCACCGAAGAAGTCCAGATCAATGCGAGCCGCCGCGGCGCCCTCACCGACCCGGCAGCCATAGACGGCATGCGCATGCGCCGACCGGTCAACGCCGGTACGGTGATGTCCCCGGACCTGCTGGAAGCGCCAAACGCCATTGAGCGCGGTGACCATGTTATAATCGTTGCCACTTCAGGCAACTTCTCGGTCAGTTCTCGCGGCAAGGCGCTGGCCAGCGCTGAGATTGGTGAGCAGGTGCTGGTGGAAAACCTGCGCTCCGCGAGAACCATCAAAGCCATGGCAACCGCGCCGGGGCGGGTCGAAATTCCCATGTAGCCCGGACCGCCAGACCGGCGGCCTCCAGAGCGGAAAATTTTTTCCGCCTGAAGACTAAAGTATGGCTAAGCCTTGCCGATAAAAAGGCATAAACCCAATTTCGCCACACAATCATGTGGCCCACAGGCAAGCAGGTAACTTTATGTCCGTTGACTTAAATGGAATTGGCCCCGGCCAGGTCAACACCAACCGCACCACGGCTGACAAGTCAGGCGCAAGCCCGGCACCCCAGAGCAATGCCGGTGAGCAGGCGAAAGCCCAGAGCCCGGCAGCACGGGGCGAGAACGTCAATCTCAGTAATCAGGCGAGAAACCTGAAACAGCTGGAACAAAAACTGGGCGACTACCCGGAAATGGACGATGACCGCATCGAGCAGATCCGCACTGCCCTGGCGAATGGCACCTACAAGATCGATGCGGAGAAACTGGCCCAGAAAATGCTTGAGATGGATAACAGCATTTTTGGGTGAGTAAATCATGGCTGCAATCGATGAACTGAAGAGCCTTCTGAATAAAGATCTCCACCAACTGGCCTCGTTGGCGGAACTCCTCTCCACGGAAAAAGACGTGCTTGCCTCTGCCCACGTGGCAGACCTGCAACAGCTGACTGAGCAGAAAAACCAGATCCTTGAGGGCATCCGCGAACGGGCC
>DASSWD010000065.1:0-2561 GCA_035705335.1 Marinobacter sp.
CCGAAGAACTCCGAATCCACGCCCGCCAGCAGCCATGGGTTGTGGTAGGCCTCCCGGCCCAGCATCACGCCGTCGGTCAGCGCCAGGTGCTCGTGGCACTCATCAAGTGTCTTGATGCCGCCGTTGATGATGATTTCCAGATTCGGATAGGTCTGCTTCAGGCGGTACACCCAGTCGTATTTGAGGGGCGGCACCTCCCGGTTTTCCTTCGGGCTCAGGCCCTCAAGAATCGCAATGCGGGCGTGCACGATAAACGTACGGCAGCCGGCAGCGGCCACGGTTTCAATAAATTCGCACAGTTCGTCCCAGGATTCCCGGCCGTCGATTCCGATACGGTGTTTCACGGTGACCGGCAGTGCGGTGGCATCGATCATCGCTGCCACGCCGTCTGCCACCTTTTGCGGGTGGCCCATCAGGCAGGCGCCGATCATGTTGTTCTGCACCCGGTCGCTGGGGCAGCCAACGTTCAGGTTCACCTCATCAAACCCGAACTGCTCCGCCAGCCGCGCGCAATGGGCCAGCTCACCGGCATCACTGCCACCCAGCTGCAGCGCCAGCGGGTACTCGGAGGCATCGTGCCGCAGAAACCGCTCGGTGTCCCCGTGAATCAACGCGCCGGTGGTGACCATCTCCGTGTACAGCAACGCCCGACGGCTGAGAATCCGCGCCAGGTACCGGAAATGCGGCGTGGTCCAGTCCATCATCGGGGCCACGCAGAAGCGGCGGGAGAGTCCAGTTGATGTCTGAGTTTGCATAGCAAGGTTACCGAGCTTTGGTCGCAATGTTGTCTGATTGGGCGCCATTCTACCGTAATCGCGAAGCCATATCCGTAAGGTCATCTCGAAGGGTGTGTGTTAAAACGATGTGATTGCATAGATAATGTCGAATGGCATATGTGGGTTCCAAAAAATCTAATAGCTCGCATCGATTATTTAACTTTCGACACGTTATGAACTAATATCTAATCGTACGCATAGATGAGGTGGTAAAGATGAGAGTGCCCATCACCAACGTCCGGGACGCCGGCATGCTCGTGCGGGCGGTTCGCAAAAGCCAGGGGCTGCGGATGGACGACCTCGCGGGTAGCGCGGGTGTCGGCCATGTATTTGTCAGGGACGCCGAGCGGGGCAAGGAAACCATCGAGTTCGGACGATTCCTCCGCCTGCTGAGCGAGCTGGGCATCAAGCTGGAATTTGATGTCCCCTCAGATTCTCTACCGATCTACCAGAAGCTTCAGGAAACTGGCCTGAAGCCGCTGCCGCCCAGAACCAAACGGAAAGATCATGCGAAGCCTTGAGGTGTTCTACCAGGATCAATGCATCGGGACGCTGACCGAGGAGGGTTCAGCCTGGCAATTCACCTACACCAGCGGCTGGATCAACAGCGGTAACAGCTTTGATTTGTCGCCGGCGCTGCCAAAGAGTGCGGGGACCATTCTGGACGGCGCCTCGTTGCGCCCTGTTCAATGGTACTTCGATAACCTTCTACCGGAAGAGGCGCTCCGGCAGGTGGTTGCCAAAGAGGCTGGTCTGACCTGGGAAGACTCTTTCGGCTTGCTCGCACATTATGGCGCTGAGTCTGCCGGCGCTTTGGTTCTGAAGATACCCGGTGATCAGGCTGATATGAAGACCGGGCGCCGGGCTCTGGCTGACGAAACGCTGAACGAACGCATTCGTCATCTGCCGGTGGCTTCACTACAGAGTGCGTCCCCCAAACGCATGTCTCTGGCGGGGGCACAGCACAAAATGCTGGTCATTCTCGAGAATGGCCAACTCTACGAGCCCGAGCCAGGGGAGCCCTCTACCCACATACTGAAACCCAATCATCCCGGCCCGGGCTATGCGGCCTCGGTCATGAATGAATACTTCACCATGCGGCTTGCGGGTGCCATGGGGCTGGAGGTGCCAGACGTCACGCTGAAGTACGTGCCAGAACCGGTGTATGTGGTGGAGCGTTTCGACCGCTTGCGTGATCAAAGTGGCCAGGTGCATCGAAGGCACCTGGTAGACACCTGCCAGTTACTGAACAAAGACCGTGCCTTCAAATACTCCGGCGCCCACCTTGAATCATTGCGTCACGCAGTGGACCTCTGTCGGTCCCGGGCGGCTGCGCGGCTCGGCCTGTTTCGCTGGATAGTCTTTAACGTTCTTTTGGGTAACGGCGACAACCACCTGAAGAACATTTCATTCCTGGTGGATCACGAAGGGATCCGCCTGGCGCCGGCCTACGACCTGCTATCGACGGCGGTTTATGAAACATCAGCGCTGGCCCCCGAACGTAAGGTGTGGCCCGATTCGGAACTGGCGTTTACCGTTAATGGCCGAACGCGATTTCGAGACGTCGACTATGCGGACTTGCGGGCTGCTGGCATCGCGCTTGGTCTTGCCCGAAAGACAGTAGAGCGCGAACTGGACCGGCAGATTGCCAGTGTGCTCAACACGGCAACAAAGCTGTTTGATCGGATTTGCAACGAGCACACCACCCTGGTGGAGTCCTCGCCCGACCCGGTGTCGGCCCGCCGCCATTGGGGTATTGAGCAGACCGTCATCAGGGCGATCGTG
>DASSWD010000066.1:0-3832 GCA_035705335.1 Marinobacter sp.
ATCGGCGTGGCCTATGCGCTGTCGCTGGTGTACCAGTTTTTCATTCACACGACCGTGGTGGGCAAACTGCCGGCAGCGGTCGAATGGTTGTTCAACACCCCCAGTCACCACCGGGTGCACCATGGCCGCAACCCCGGTTACATCGATCGCAACTACGGTGGCACCCTGATTCTCTGGGACCGGCTGTTCGGCACCTTCGAACCGGAAGATCTGCGAAACCCGCCGCAATACGGCATTACCACGCCGGTGCCTTCAAGCAATCTGCTGATGCTGTGGACCCACGAATACGTCGACCTGTTCCGCGACATGAGCCGCCCCGGCAGCGTATTGTCCCGTCTCCAGCATCTGTGGAACCCGCCGGAGTGGCAGCGCCCGGCACCGCAGCATCATAACAAGGACAAGGAAACGGCCCGCGCCCATGAACGAACGCCACCTGACGCTGAGCACTCCTGACGGACATACCCTGAACGTACGGGCGTTTGTGCCCGGGCACCCGCGGGCGGTTCTGATCATCAGTCACGGCATGGCCGAGCATGGCGCCCGCTATCAGGCACTGGCCCGTTGGCTGGCCGACCGGGATCTGGCTGTTTTCACCTATCATCACCGGGGCCACGGGCCGGACTGCCCGGCGCAGGACCTGGGCCACTACGCGGACCAGAACGGCTGGCAGCGAGTGGTGGACGACCTGCACCGGGTACTTCAGTCTGCCCGCCAGCAGTTTCCCGGTCTGCCGGTGAATCTGCTCGGTCACAGCATGGGCTCGTTTATCGCACAGGCCTGCGCCCAGCAATACCCCACCGCGCTGGACACCCTGATCCTCAGCGCCACCAACCGCATTCACCGTCCCTCATTGGCTGTGTCGCGCCTGCTGGTCAGCCTGATTGCAGCCATGCGCGGGCGGCGCCACCGCAGCCCACTCATCGGCAAGCTGACGTTTGAAAAATTCAACCGGGCCTTTGCCCCTAACCGCACCGCCAGCGACTGGCTGAGCCGGGACCCGGCCCAGGTCGATCTGTACGAGGCCGATCCCCTGTGTGGCTTTCACTGTTCTGCCGGCCTGTGGCGGGATTTGATCGGCGGTATGCTCAGCATTGATCCGGCACAGTGGCGCCGGGACCTGCCAGTACACATGCTGTCGGGCACGGAAGATCCGGTCGGTGAAATGGGCAAGGGTGTGCGCCGGCACTTCCGGGCCATCCGGGACGCCGGTGTCGAGCGCCTGACCCTACGCCTGTTCGACGGCGGCCGCCACGAACTGCTGAACGAATCTAACCGTATGGAGGTATGGCAATACCTGCTGGGCCTGTGCGATATTCGATCCTCGGCGGGCGTTGCCGCCGGCAGCGCCACGGAGGCGTCGACGGTTCGTTAGGGATTCCTTATGACTTCTGCAATGGGCGGGTTTGCCCGATGTTTGCTGCTCACCGGTCTGGCTCTGGTCAGCCACTGCGCGGTTGCGGGTTCGGTGACCCTGGCCGTGGCGGCCAACTTCACCGACACTACCCATACCCTCGTCGAACGCTTTGAGGCCGCCACAGGGCACACCGCCGTGGTCAGTTACGGTTCCACCGGAAAACTGTATGCCCAGATCCGCAACGGCGCACCCTACGATGTGTTCATGGCCGCCGATGCACGACGCCCGGCATTGCTGGAATCCGATGGCACCGGCGTTTCCGGCACACGGTTCACCTACGCCCGGGGAACGCTGGTGCTCTGGAGCCCGGACCAAAACGCCTTTGGCGTACCAGCCGAGTATCTCGCGCAACAACCCTTCAGCCGGCTGGCCATCGCCAACCCGAAAACCGCCCCCTATGGCCTTGCGGCCCGACAGGTGCTGGAACATCTGGATCTGTGGCAGGCGTTGCAGCCGAAGCTGGTGCGCGGGGGCTCCATCGCCCAGGCGTTCCAGTTCATTGCCAGCGGTAACGCCGCCGCCGGGTTTGTCGCACTGGCGCAGGTGAAAGCCTGGCCGGACCAGGCCGGTACGCTCTGGCAGATACCCCAGAGCCATTACGACCCGATTGAGCAGCAGGCTATACTGCTGGCTCGCGCTGCGGATAATGTGGCGGCGCGAGACTGGCTGGCGTTCCTGAAAAGCCCCGACGCCATCAAGATCATCCAGAGCGACGGATACGACACAACGGACTGATGCTGGAAACTTACTGGGAACCGGTCTGGCTGACCCTGAAACTGGCCTCACTCACCACCCTGATTCTGCTGGTGGCGGGAACGCCCATCGCCTGGTGGCTGGCCCGCTCCCGACACTGGTTGCGGCAGCCAGTCGCGGCGGTGGTGGCGCTGCCCCTGGTGCTGCCGCCCACCGTGCTGGGCTTTTACCTGCTGCTGGTGCTGGGCCCCAATGGCTGGGTCGGCGAACTGACCCAATCCCTCGGCATTGGTCTGCTGCCCTTTACCTTTGAAGGCCTGGTGGTGGCGTCGGTCATCTATTCCCTGCCCTTCACCGTCCAACCCCTGCAAAACGCGTTTGAATCCATCAGTGATGGCTTCCTGGAGACCGCGGCCACCCTCCGCGCCGGCCCCTGGGACCGGTTTTTCAGCGTGGTACTGCCGCTGGCCCGTAACGGCTTCATCACCGCCAGCGTACTGACCTTTGCCCACACCATCGGCGAATTCGGGGTGATCCTGATGATCGGCGGTAACATCCCCGGGGAAACCAAAGTGCTGTCGATCGCCATTTACGACCATGTCGAGGCGCTGGAATACACCCAGGCCCACTGGCTCTCGGCCGGGATGGTGGTGTTCTCGTTTGTGGTGCTGGTGACCCTGTATGCGCTCAACGGCCGCGCGCGCCTGGGGGCGTTGAGATGACCTGTGCCCCCATCGAGGCCCGGTTTGTCTGTCGGTTTCCCGGTTTCGAACTGAATGTCGAGCTGTCGTTGCCCGGCACCGGCATCACCGCCCTTTTCGGCCACTCTGGTTGCGGAAAAACCACCCTGTTACGCTGCCTGGCGGGCCTGCAGCGGGCGAAAGGTGCCCTGTCCGTGCTGGGCGAGCCCTGGCAGAACGACACCCTGTTCATGCCAGTGCATCAACGCCCCCTGGCCTACGTCTTTCAGGAAACCCATCTGTTTCCGCACCTGTCCGTGCGCCAGAACCTGACCTTCGGGCAGCGGCGCATTCCCCCTTCGTCCCGGCACATCAGGTTCGATGACGCGGTGGACTGGCTGGGCCTGGGGCATCTGGTTGACCGCATGCCCGCGGGACTGTCCGGGGGCGAGCGACAGCGGGTGGCCATCGGCCGCGCCATCCTGACCAGCCCAAAGCTGCTGCTGATGGATGAACCCCTGTCGGCACTGGACCAGTCCTCCAAGCTGGACATTCTGCCCTACCTGGAGCGCCTGCGCGATCACCTGTCGATTCCCATCATCTATGTGTCCCACGCCACCAGTGAAGTCGAACGGCTGGCGGATCACATTGTGATGATGACACAGGGCCGGGTGATCGCCGACGGTCCACTGGAGGAAACCCTGGCGCGGATAGACCATCCGTTCGGGCTGCAGGAGTCCGCCGGGGTGATTGTGCAGGGCGAACTGGCAGAGCAGGACCGCCAATGGCACCTCGACCGGTACGCCTTTGATGGGGGCAGCCTGTGGCTGAGGCAGATAAGGGGCACAAACTCCGGAGATCGGGTGCGCATCAAGGTATTGGCCAAAGACGTCAGCGTCGCCCTGAGCGAGCAGCGGGATCAAAGCATTCAGAATGTCATCGCGGCAACGGTGGATCAGATCAGTACCGACGTGGTGCCAGGGGTGACGCTGGTGCGACTGCTGGCCGGTAAAACGCCCTTCCTGTCCAGGCTGACGAGTCGCGC
>DASSWD010000067.1:0-27362 GCA_035705335.1 Marinobacter sp.
TCCCGCACCGCCCTATCCTGGCCGGCGCCACACTGGCCGGTGCTGGTAATGGTGAACACCTCGTTACCGCCGGTGCCACCGAGGTTGGCGGTGACGGACTCACACTGCAGCACGGCCCGGCAGCCCGACAGCCCACCGCCTGGGAATTCCAGAGGGCTTGTGACCACCGCACAGTTTGCTCCCGGTTCCAGGACATTCCTCACCGCCACCTGCGCCCCGCTTTCAGCGGCGAAGAACGCGCGCTGGGACTGAATCTGCAGGCTGATGGATTCGCCGCTGGCCTGCTGCCATTGCGACATGGCCAGCACCAGCAGTGCCAGCACGGTGATGATAAACAAGGCGATGGGCAGACCGGCGCCGCGCTGCCGGCAATCGGAAACCGGGCTGGTCGCGTTCAGGGCCGATCTGGAACACCTCGGATCAGGGCACATTGCGAACCTGCACCTCCTGATCCAGCGTGGTGGTCTCCCCGGATGATTCATCCTGCAGTTGCAGGCGAAACGCGATAACCGCGCCCCGTCTTAGCGTGGGCGGCATCACCTCAAACTGCAGGGAACCGGGCACCAGGTTGGCCGCCAATACTTTCCGGCCCGGGTGGCTGGTGGGCAGCGCACTGGCCACGGCGGTATTAAAGCCGTAATTTTCATAGCGGTACAGAAACCGCCCGGACTGGCACAGCGCGAGGGGGTCCCCCACCACATAGAACCGGCGCTCCGGAGACTGCGCCGAAAACCGGTGCGGCTGGCCATCATCGAAGGTAACCGTGACCGGCGACGGCCCTTTGGGCAGCGTGGCTGGCGGCGACAGCGGGCCTGGGCTGGCATTGCTGTAGACGTTGCTGCCGTAGCCATACACCACAACCCGGCCCCGGGCACTTTGCCCGTTGGCCAGGGGAACGGCCTCAAACCGGTCGGGGCTGCTGCCGTTTGGCAGGGACAGATAGTTCGAAGCCGCCCGCACCGGAATCCACTCGACGCAGGACCCGTCCGTGCTGGTGCGAACAGAGGTAGGCAGCGCCTCGCGAAGCTGGCGACTGATCTGCTCGCTGATCACGACACCTGAAAGTGCCCGCTGCTGCCGGGACGACACATCCAGAGCGCCCTGAGCAGACAGAGTGACAAATTGCACGGAAATGGTTGCTACGATCGCCAGCAGCACGATCACCATGATCAGCTCAATCAGCGTAAAACCCCGGGCCGCACGCATCAGAAGTTCGCCCTGTAAGCCGTAAATCCGAACGTCTGGCCGCCGGGTGCGGTAACGGTAATGTCGATGCGCTTGGCTTCATCATCGGGCACACCCACCTCATCGCCGGCGCAGGCTATCTGTACCGCTACCGAAAAGCCCTGATAGCCCGTCAATGCGCCCTGGGCGTCCCGGGGCGGGCCATCGGAGGTATTGTGATAGTCATCCACATCGTTGTAGGTGGCCCGGGATTCACCGGGCTCCGGGCCGATGGTGCAGCCACCCGTGTATTTGGGGAAGCCCCCCTGGGGGGTGGTGTGATCGTATTTGCGGGTGATGATCTCATCCATGTAGAGCTGGGCGAGAGCCACAGCGCGGGTCTGGTTCAGCGGGTCCGCGCTGCGGCCAGTGATCAGGGCAAACGCACCCACCACGCCGGCAATCGCCACGCTGATGATGACAATGGTCATCACCAGTTCCACCAGGGTCGCCCCGCGCTGCCCGTTCATGGCTGGCACCCTCCAGCATAAACGGCGCCCAGCGAGCTGAGGCAGGTACGATAGGTGCTGTCCCCGGCGAACACCAGTTCCCGGTTGGTGCCGGCCAACGGCGCGCCCAGCCCATCAAACGCGATGGTCAGCGCTACAGCCAGGCTGGTGCCATCTACAGTCAGGCTGGTGCCATCCCGCGGCAGCGTAAAGGTGCGGGCATTAGCGGTGCCCGCGCCGACGGTGAACTGAAACTCATCGGCCGTTTGAATGAGGGTAACGGAACTGGCGGCATTGCCCGCCAGCGCTGCCTGCTGGGCCAGCAACGTGGCGGACGCCAACTGCTGGGTGGCGAGCACTGGCGAGAACGCCGAACGATTGGCAAACAGGCCAATGCCCAGCACCGACAGAACCCCGATCAGGACAATGACCATGACCAGTTCGACGAGGGTGAAGCCCATTGAACGCAAGGCATTCGCCGTTCTCATACCCTCTCCAGACAATTCCAGATTGCTCGGTTCAGATCAGCAGCACAGGCGCCGGGGGTCTGATCTTCGGAATTGCTCAACCGATTAGGGTGTTGTCGTCAGGGTTTCACACGCATCTTCAACGTTCGAAACCGTACCGTTGGTGGCTGAGTAAGCAAAGTCACAATCTGTGTACAGAATACCGTCAGCGTTGGTCAGGGAAATCAAACCGCCAGTAAGATCAAATTCATTACTCAGTTGGGCTGCAGCGCCAATCCCACCAGCAGTTGCTGCGGGGTACCCGTTTGCCGTATCCATATCGACCGATATGCCATCCAATGCTACGGTCGTCGCCGAATCATTCCCATTTGCTACCCATCGGGAGTGTGCAATGGCTGCAGCGGATCTCACTGCGCCGGCGGCCCCATTAATTGAGGCGGTTCTTGCGTCGCCTCCGAAATCCGCAAATCGTGGCAACGCAAACGCCGCCAGAATGCCGAGGATGACGATCACCATCACCAGTTCAATCAGGGTAAAACCCTTCTGCTTGCGTGCGGCCAAATTGGTCATTGTGTTCATGGTAGTGCTCCTGTTGCTGTTTTCGTCAGTGTGGTAAATCAGTTGATATCGGTGACGATGTCGCCGGTATCCGGGTCATAAGCGATGGAGCTCCCCTGCCCATCGCCCTGATAGGTGAACACGCAGTCGCCGCCAGGGGCGGTGATCACGTATTCGGCGCCCGCATCGGTTACGGTGGGGGCGTTGGACTGCAATACACCCTGCCAGACCTCGGCACATCGGGTCGTGTCCATGGCAGAGCTGGTGTTATCGGAGCTGACCGATGTGGGCCAGCCTTCATCGTTCACATCGACGTTGTCGTTGCCGAAGCCCACCACGTTGGTCTGGGCGGTGGTAAACCCGTTGGTGACCCACTGGGTCTTGGTCAGGGCTACGCCCGCAGACAAGGCTCCGGCCGTGGCACGGATGTTGGCCCGGTGCGCCTCAGCCGACAGTTGGGCGAATCGGGGTAATGCCACGGCCGCCAGAATGGCCAGGATGGCGATCACCACCACCAGTTCAATCAGGGTAAAACCCCGGTGCCGTTGGTTGCTCATCCCGAATGCCCTTTCCCTCAGTTCACAGCCGAATTGTTTGCACCATTGCTGAATCACGGTGCGTTTACCCCCGCCCCATGGCTGCAGCGCCCAGATCCCAGATGGGCAGGAATACGCCCAGCGCAAGAATAAGCACCAGCACACCCATCGCCACGATCAGGATAGGTTCGATGGATTCCGCCAGCCGTTTCAGGCCATAGTCCACGTCTTCGTCGTAAAAATCGGCAACATTATTGAGCATATCATCCACCGCGCCGGTCTCTTCACCTACCGCAATCATCTGCAGGATCAACGGGGTGAACATTTCGCTGTTGCGGGCCGTGCGCAGCAGGCTTTCGCCCCGTTCAATGCCCACCCGCATGTCGCGGATGTGCAGGCCCATCCAGGCGTTGTCTGTTGCTTCCGCGACCACCGACAGGGCGTGGGTGACGGGCATGCCGGCGCGCAGCATGGTGGCCAGGTTGCGGGCAAACCGGCTCAGGGTGATCAGCTCGAGCAACGGACCAATAACGGGTACCCGGAGTTTGTAGCGGTCCCACTGCTGCCGGCCGCGCTCCGTCTGTTTCCACTGGCGCAACAACAAGCCGCCCGCGCCCAACGCAAACAGCACCACATACCAGTACCCCAACAGGAAGTTGGAGGTACCCACCAGTACCTGAGTCAGGAACGGCAGGTCGGCGCCCAGCCGGTCAAACACGGCGGCGAAGCGAGGAATCACCAGGAAATTCACCACCATCAGCGCCGCCAGCAGGGCCACCACCACAAACGTGGGGTAGCGCAGCGCCTGTTTTACCCGGCGCTTGGTGTCCCGCTCGAGTTCCAGAATCTCCGACAGGCGCTTGAAGGACTCGTCCAGCAGACCGGTGTTCTCACCCACGTGAATCATGGCGATGAACAGATCGGAAAACACCTTGGGATGCGCCTGCATGGCGGTGGCCATGGTGGTGCCGCCTTCCAGACGGTTGGTGATGTCTTCCAGCACCTCCGCCAGCACCGGCGACCGGGAGGTTTCCGCCAGCCCGCGCATGGTGCGGATCAGCGGTATACCGGCCTTGGTCAGGGCGTGCATCTGGCGGCAGAACACAATCAGCTCATCCAACGTGACCGGTTTACGGAACAACGGCGACCGGCGCAGCTTCTCGAGTACCGAGCTGCCCGGTTCATGGGCCTGAATCGCCAGCGGCGTAATACCCCGGCGCATCAGCTCACTGGCGGCAGCGTCGGTACTGGCCGCCGACAGCAGGCCCTGCTGCAGCGCACCTCGCTGGTCTTTGCCCCGGTAACTGAACTGCATCAGTGGTCCGCCCTCGTGCTGGTGTCATCCGCCAGGGACTCCAGTTCCAGATCCAGGCCGGACTCTGACGTTGCCGCCACCCGGGCCACCTCGTGCAGCGAGGTTACGCCCTGCAGGGCATAGTCCATGGCACACTGGCCCAGTGGCCGGTAGAGCGGGCTCTGCCGGGCGGCGCGGGTAAAGCCTGAGACGTCCTGCCGGCGCAGGGCATCGAGCATGGCCTCGTTCATTTCCAGCATTTCGTACACACCCACCCGGCCCTTGTAGCCGGTGTTACTGCACTGGTAGCAGCCGCGGCCGTGGACGAAACCGGCTTCGATGTCCAGCGGGTTCAGGCCAAAGGCATCCAGCCACACCTTTTCCTGCTCGGACGGAGTGTAGCTGTCCTTACAGTTGTCGCATACCCGCCGCACCAACCGCTGGGCCACCACGCCCAGCAGGGAGCTGGCGACCAGGAAAGGCTCGGCACCCATGTCCATCAGGCGCAGGGCGCTGCTGACAGAATCGTTGGTGTGCAGGGTAGACAGCACCAGGTGACCGGTCATCGCCGCGCGCAGGCCGATTTCCACGGTCTCGTGGTCGCGCATCTCACCCACGAGGATGATGTCAGGGTCCTGGCGCAGGGCCGCTCGCAGAACGTTGGCAAATTCCAGCCCGATTTTCGGGTTAACCTGCACCTGGGTGATCCGCGGCAAGCGGTATTCCACCGGGTCTTCGGCGGTGATGATCTTGACTTCCGGAAGGTTCAGTTCGGTCAGGGCGCCATACAGCGTGGTGGTTTTACCGCTGCCCGTGGGGCCGGTCACCAAGATCATGCCGTGGGGTTTCTTGATCAGCTTGCGGAAACGCACCAGCACCTCGGCTGGCATACCGGTGCTGTCCAGGTTCAGCATGCCCTGGCTCTGGTCCAGCAGTCTCATTACCACCGATTCACCGAACTGCACCGGCATGGTGGACACCCGCACGTCGATGCTGCGGCCTTTCACCCGCACGTTGAACCGGCCGTCCTGGGGCAGCCGTTTTTCCGAGATATTGAGCCCCGCCATCAGTTTCAGGCGCAGCACCAGCGCGGCGTTGACGCGCTTTTCTTTCATCACCTGTTCCTGTAGCACGCCGTCTACCCGCTGGCGAATGCGCACCACGCTTTCATCCGGCTCGATGTGAATGTCGGAACTGCGGGCCTGCAACGCGTCTTCAAACAGGGTCTGCAGCAGTTTGACCACCGGCGCGTCAGCGCTCTCGGATTCCGCTGACAGATCGGCCAGGTCAAAGGCGTCGTCGCCCAGTTCGTCTTCGAGTTCTTCCGCCAGCGAGGCAATTTCATCGGTGCGGCGGTACACCAGGTCCAGCGTGGTCAGCAGTTCGCTCTCCCGAACCACCGCCTGTTTGATGGGTTGCTTGAGCACCCGGACCAGTTCGTCGTAGGCAAATATGTCGAGGGGGTCCGCCATGCCCACCAGCAGTTCCTCGCCCCGCCGGGCCAGCACGATGGCGCGGAACCGGCGGGCCAGGGCCTCGGGCAGCTTTTTCACCAGCTCATTGTTGAACTGGTAGTGACGCAACTGGACGAATGGCACGTCCAACTGACGGGACAGGATGTTGAGCAGGTTATCCTCGTCCACATAACCCAGTTCAATCAGTGTTCGCCCGAGTTTGCGGCCGGAGCTTTTCTGTTCCCGCAGGGCGGTCATCAGTTGCTGTTCGGTGATGACGTCGTTCTGCACCAGCAGGTCACCGATCCGGATTTTCTTTTTCGGTTCCGTGCTCATGATCCTGCCTGCAGTACGGTTAGACGCTGTTCCAGAAAGTCCGCCAGCGCCGGTGACAGCCCGGGTAAAGCCGCGGCCTGGCCATAGGCCCGAACAGCGCGCTCCACCTGCCCGGCGCTTTCCAGCGCCAGGCCCAGCCCCAGCCACCAGGGTGCGCGGGCACTGTCGAAGGCAATCAGTTCGGACCAGTGCATCACTGCCGCTTCCGGCTGCGAGGCTTGCTGTAGCAGAGTGGCCAGTGTGACCCGGTATTCCACGTTGTCCTCCACCGCCGGGATCTCCGTTTGCAAAAGCTGCACCGCAGATGCCAGCCGGCCCTGTTTCAGCAGTGCCCTGGCCCGCAGCAGTCGCAGATCGGTATGGTTCTCGGTTACCGTGACTGGCAGCCAGGCAAGTGCGTCTGCCACCCTGCCCTGCACCAGCAGTTCCCGGGCCAGCACTTCCCGACTTCTGGGGGCGCCCTGGGTCTCAAGCAGGTCCGCCAGGCGGCGTTCCGCCTCTGAGGTCTCGCCCCGGGCCAGTTGGTCCGAGAGCTCCCTGCTGAACCGGGCGTCGATGGCATCGGGCGTTTCCCGCTGAATTTTGACGACGGTCTGGGCTCCGGTTTGCCCGGGTTCGGGTTCAGGTTCAAATTCAGCTTCAGCTCCAGCTTCAGCTTCAGATTCAGATGCGGACTCAGAAGCAGGTGGCCTGGCCGGCTCCACAGCCACCTGCTGGGTGGTAACGGGTTCTGGACGGTTGGCGGCTGCCGCCCTCACGGATTCCGGTTCAGGTTCCGCAACGGTGTCTTGTGCAGGCATCGGCTGAGCCATCGCGACCACGGAGACCAGCTCTACCTCGGCTGGCGGGGTGGCGGTTGCACTGGCCACGGGTGGCAGATCGGGGGTGCTGCCAGCTTCGGGGATCGTCGGTGCCGGCCAGAACCACCAGGCCAGGGCACCGGCTGCGCTCAACACCAGAACCAGCAGGACCCAAAGCGAGCCGCGCCCCGCATCGCGGTTCACCATGGGCTGACCGACGTAGGTGCCGCGCGCAGCCGGTGGTGGCTGACGCTGTTCGGCCTGACGCAGAGCATCGTTCAGCAGGCTCATGCCCACCTCCCAAGCCAGCTTAGGGGCCGCGCGCTTTCGGTGTCGCAGACCGCCCGCACCGCGTGCTTGCGGGAGACCAGCCGGTCGCCCACACCCCAGGCCGCCAACAGGGATTTATGGGCCAGGATGTTCACCAGCCGGGGAATGCCGCCAGACCCGCGCCAGATCACCCGCAGCGCTGCGGGGGTAAACAGGTCAGAGCCATTGTACCCGGCCAGCAAAAGCCGGTGTTGGAGATACTGGCGCAGGGCGTCCCGGTTCAGCGGCGCCAGCCGGGTCTGGAAGGTGATGCGCTGGCGCAACTGGCGCAGACTGTCTTTCGCCAGGACCGCATCCAGTTCAGGCTGGCCAAACAGCACCACCTGCAACAGGCGGGTGCTTTCAGTCTCGAGGTTGGTGAGCAGCCGCAGGGCTTCGATGGTGGCTTCCGGCATGGCCTGGGCCTCATCAATCACCAGCACGACGGGTTTACCGGCCATGGCCAGTTCGATCAGCCGGCTTTGCAGGGCCTTCAACAACTGATGAGGGTTCTGGCAGGCAGCCACCGACACCCCCAGCTCTTCAGCAACCGCCTGGTAGAGGGTGTCCGGCGTCAGGTTGGGGTTGGGCAGGTAGGCAGTAACAAAATCGGCGTCCAGTTCATTGAGCAGCAGTCGGCACAGCAAGGTTTTGCCGGTTCCCACTTCCCCGGTCACCTTGATAAAGCCCTCTTTTTGGCGCAAGGCGACCAGCAGCAGTTCCAGGGCGTCCGAATGGCTCGGCGACCGGAGGAAAAACCGGGTGTTGGGCGTCAATGCGAACGGTGCTTCCTGCAGTCCGAAATGGTTTTCGTACATCAGCGGGGCGCCGTCTCCGGTTGGGGTTTGACGGACTCGGCTGAGTTCAGCAGTTCCCGGAGCACGTTCATCCGCTCCCGGCTGGCGCTGACATCGGCGCGCATCTGTTCGGCATCGGCGACCACCGGTCGCAGCAGGATCACCAGTTCGCTCTTGGTGGACTCATACCGGCGCTGTTTGAACAGTTCGCCGACCAGCGGAATATCGCTCAAAAACGGCACGGCCGAATTGTCGTCCTCGCTGGAGCTTTGAATCAGGCCACCAATGACAACAATCTGGCCACTTTCGGCGCGAACCACGCTGTCGGTTTCCCGTACGGTGCTGCGGGCAAGTGGCAGGGTGACATCCTGCTCGCCAATGGTGATCAGTTTTTCCTGGTCATTCACTTCACTGACCGACGGGTGCACGTGCAGGATGATCGAGCCGTCCCTGGAGATCTGCGGCGTGACGTCCAGAGAGATACCGGAGAAAAACGGCGTCAGTTCCACCGATGTGGAGGTGCGGTCTGTGGCAGCCACAGCCGAGTTGTTGTCGTTGAAATCGATATCGGTGACGAAGAACTCGTCAGTGCCGACCTTGATCACAGCCTTTTGGTTATTCACCGTAGCAATGCGCGGACTGGACAGGATCTGCACATTGCCCTGTTCCCCCAGCAGCTCAATCAATCCCGAGAAATCCCCTGCGCTGACCGCGGCCGAAAACACGCCACCAATTTCTGGTACGCGGAATTCCGGGCCCTGCAGGGACTGGGCGGTGAAATAATTCTCGCGGCCAGCGGCGCTCTGCACATCGGCCCAGTTGATGCCCTGCTGGTAGCCTTCGTTCAGAGCCACTTCCAGGATCTTGGCCTCCAGCACTACCTGGCGCTGCATGATCAGCTCTGTCCGGCGCAGGTAATCCTCCACCAGATCCAGTTCCCGGGTGCTGGCCCGAACCATCACCAGCCCAGCGCCGGGGTTAACCACCACCTGACCGCCACTCTGGCCCACGATCATGTTGAGTGCCATGGTGATCCCCTGCCAAAAATCCGACTCGGTGTTGGTCGAGATGGTGGTACCCACCAGATTCCGGGTCTGAGAATCCTGGCTGCCGGTGTCACTGTTGCTGCTATCGCTGCTTCGGGCACTGCTAACCTGGCCAGAACTGACCCTGGTTTCGGACCCCCCGCGGCGTTTGAAGTTCAGGTAGTCGACGGAAAACAGGCGCGCTTGAACCTGCCTGACACCAACCCGATAAAGGCGCCCTGTACGCTGGATATCGAGACCGTAAAGATCTTCCGCGATGTCCATGACCTCCGGGACGGTAACATTGCTCAGGCGCAGGGTGATGCTGTCATCAACGTCCGGGTGAACCGCCACGTTGTAGGGCGTGTCCTGAACCAGCGCCGCAAAAAAACGGTCGGCTGCCACACCGCTGGCATTGACATCAAACCGTTCTTCACTGGCGATGTCCGGTTCGAGAGGCGGCAGCAGTGCCTGCCTGATCTCAGCCGGCAAGGATGGCGGGCGAGGGCTGGCATGGTCAGGTGGCAATGGCTTGGCACTCTCTGCCTTTGCGAGCGCCTCATCAATCTGGTCAGCAACGTCGCTGGACGTGGCCACCGAACTGCGCATCATCGGGTTATTGCTGCACGCCGTTGTCGCAATGGCAAGCAAGGCAATCAGGAGCCCTCGGGCTGATGTTTTTGTCATAGTTCTCTCAGTTTCTGGCAAGCGTCAGCAATCATTGGCTGGTTCGGACATCGGGTAATGGTGCCGGGAACAACGTTCGCTCCCGCCCGCCGTCTACGATATCGACGTGGCCGGGATGTATCCTGATCACCCGGAGGTCACCACTGCTTTCACCCTCGCTCAGTGTTACACCGTCGATCACCGCAATGCGGCGATGGTCCCCAAGCAAAATGGATTCCAACTCCCGCTCGACCAGAGGTTGTTCCGCTGTGGCTTTGATCACCATATCCGGTGGTCGAGTGGGGTCCGGTAGCGGGCTGGCTAACGTCATCGCGCTTGTGGCCAGCAAAAACAGCGTCATAAGACATTTCATGCCGTTACACCCCCAGCCAATGCGGGTCCAGACTCAGCGTGCGCACCCTGATGATCGCGCGCCCTCCCGGCCAATCGCCCGATTCGTAGGTAAGCATAACCCAGCCCAGGCGCTGATCCATGGCCTCCAGTTTGGCGACATAGGCCAATACGTCCGGATAAGCACCCCGAACGATCAGCTCAACCTCATGGGCGTATAGCAGTGGCTCCGGTTGATCATCGGGCGCATGCCCTGCCGGTTGTTTGACATTATCAGGCACGGTGCCGAACTCTGGTTCCGGCGGCTGCAATGTCAGGGATTCCAGAGACAGCCCCCGCTGGGCCACCAGAATGTCCCGCAGCAAACCCAACATCTTTTGGGGCGGTATCAGCAGGGCTGCACGTTCGGCAATGTCTCCGTCGAGCCGGGCCAGTCTCTGCTCCCGCTGAATGAGGCGCTGACGCATGTCGGCGGAGGGGTCCTGTGCCAGTTTGGCAGACAACAGCGACTGCTGATCGACCAGACGGTCCTGCTCTGCGGTAAGGGTCTGCAAGGACTGACGCTTGATGGTCTGGGCACTGATGACCGGTGTGACCAGAAGTTCCCAGAGCATGACGAACACCAGCACACAACCGGTGACCACCAGAAGTACCCGCTCCCTTATGGTCCGGGCATTGAACCTCTCGTTCAGTTGCCGGGCCCGGGCGCGTACGGAATTCACTGTGCCACCTCCTGACCCGGCGCGGTTGCCACCCGGAATTTGATCACCTGTGGGTCATGTTGAGGTCCGTCTGGCTCTGAATCCGGCCGTTGTAACTGAAAATCGGCAAACGTCTGGCCTGCAAATACCGGCTCATCGCCGAGCCGTGCGAGGTATACGGGCACCTGTTCCGCGGCCAGAGCCTTGCCTTCCAGCAGAATGGTTTGCTGCGGACCAGACAGGGACACCCGCGTAAGCCAGAGCTTGTCAGGCACCTGGCGGGCAAGTGCGGCAAGCTGGGGGGAAAAACCAGGGCTCTCCACAGTGGTCAGATCATCCACTCGTTCCAGCAACCGCTCCCGACGGCTGATGGTATCCGCTATTCGCTTCAGAGCGGCCTCCAGCGCAGGGTCTGGCTGATGTTGCGCCAGCTGTTCAGTCAGGGTCAGCACCGTGGCTTCGAGCTGGATGTTACGGGCCGACACCTGAGCAACCTGCTGGTCCAGTTGCTGGTTCTGCCAATGCATAAAGCCAGAGACAGCCAAAGGCAGCAGGGCAGCCAGCCCAATGGCGCCGATGGCTCCGGGCCCGGTCAGTCTTTGGCTTCGGGGGCGCAGGTCCCGGGTGTACAAGTTGATACGCTGGATCATTCTGCTGCGCCTCCCGGTAGGGGCAGTCCGGCGCTCCAGGCGAGCAGGCAACGGCTGTCAGGGTCGCTGTCAAAGCCGTGCCCGGACCACTCCGGCGCCACCACAGTGGCAGCCAGATAAGACGACAACATAGAGGGCAGCGGAAGCAAGCTATCCCGCGCCAGCAGGTGCAGGGTGGACGGGGGTGCCTGCCCGAGCTGGCTTTCGTAGTAGTCCATTGAGCGCTGGATCTCAAGCGCCAGCGCCTGAACGGCAGCATCCTGGGTTGCAGCATCCCGCAACTCGTCGTCACTCAGTTCCAGCCGGCGGGAGAGATAAAGCATTTCACCACGGCAGATCACCAGATGGCCGTAGCGCTCACGCAGGTGCACTACGGCGACGCCTCTGCGATGCGGATCCAGGTTTGCAGCAAACTGGCGCAGAGCCAACTCAGCGATGTCGATGCGATCCAGCTCCAGGCCCGAGCCGTTCACCAGCTGCGCCAATTCCTGAGCCACGGACTTACGAACGGCCACCACGTTGACCAGCCGGCCCCTTCCCCTTGAGGCATCCTCCGGGAACTCGAACACGTCAGAAACGGCATCATTCGGGCTGTATTCCAGGAAATCCTTCAACTTCCACTTCAGGGCATCCGCCAGCTCTTCATCCTCTACGCCATTGGGCCTTTCCACCTGAAACACCTGGTACTGATCCATGGGTAGCACTAATGTGGCTTTCGCACCGCCCCAATCAAATCCCGCGACCAGCTCCGATAGCGTGGTTTCCCGACGAGCCGGTGAACATTCGGCAAAACCTGTGGCCTGGCCACCCTTAATCGAGGACATCGACCAGGCTAACCCGTCCGGGCGGACCTCCAGTTGTACACCGGATGTTGCAGAGCGACGGCGAAATGAAGCGGCGATGGTTGAGCGTATCGAGTTCAGGGTCATGGGTTCCTGATATCGTCAGGGGCGCTGATCGAGCCCGGGCAACGTGATCAAAATGTCGCCAAATTTTAACATTGACTTACATGATAGATGAGAAAGCGAACGTAACTCTACGCTTTTTGATTGATTTCACGGAGATTTTGCATCTTGTTAACAGAAAAGCCCGCACAGGCGGCGGACTTTTCAGAGCACAAACAACGATCAGAACGGAATGTCGTCGTCAAAATCATCAATCGGCTCGGGCATGGCATTTTGCTGCTGGGGCGCGTAGCCGCCAGACTGCGACGGCCCGGAGGACGGCGGCGCTGACTGATCGTAGGCCGGCGCCTGCTGCTGGGCCCGCCCCTGGGGCGCGCCCTGGCCCATACCACCTTCACCGCCGCGGCTGTCGAGCATCTGCATCTGGCCATTGATATCCACCACAACCTCAGTGGTGTAGACATCCTGGCCTTCTTTGTTCTGCCATTTGCGGGTCTGTAACTTACCCTCGATGTAAACCTTCGAGCCCTTACGCAGGTATTGGCCGGCTACTTCGGCGATCTTGCCGAACATAACAACCCGATGCCATTCCGTTTTCGGTACCAACTGACCGGTCTGGCGGTCCTTGTAGCTCTCATCAGTGGCCAGATTGAGGTTGACCACCGCATTGCCATTGGGCGTGTAGCGGGTATCCGGATCCTGCCCCAGGTTACCGATTAGAATGACTTTATTTACACCTCGTGCCATGTTCTGCTCCTGATTATGTTGAACGGGTGGCCGGCTTTCCCTGCCGGCCCCCTATGATTATGAACTCTTACCCTGCCGCACAAAATCGAAGCGCGCAAGCTGATCTTCCTGAAAGTGTTGACGGTCTACCTTCAGGTAAGCGGTAGACGCCTCCTCAACGATCACCACGTCCTGCACACCGGGCAGGCCACGTAGGCGTTCATCGACCTCATCCAGCGTCGCACCCAGGGCCTGCTGCAACTGGACCACTACGCTGGTGGTATAGGTGGGCGTAGGCATACTGAGCGCCACCAGAAACCAGACCATCAGAATACCGGCCATCAACCAGAGCACACCGTTCACGCCCGACGCCTGCAACAGCAGCCCGCCCAGGGACCCGCCCAGAAACGCACCGAAAAACTGTGACGTGGAGTACACACCCATGGCGGTCCCTTTGCTGGCCGCCGGCGCCTCCTTGCTGATCAGCGACGGCAGGCTGGCCTCCAACAGATTGAACGCCATGAAAAACAGGAACAGCACGCCCCAGGCCACGATCAGGGCGCGCTCCACCTGAGTCAGCAGCAGAGTAGCCACGGTCAGCAGGGCAATGGCACCGCAGAGCACCGGCTTCATCTTGCGTTTCTTCTCACCGACTACGATGAACGGCACCATGGCGAAAAACGACGTCACCATGATGGTGAGATAAAACCACCAATGAGAGGCAGACGGCAGCCCCAGTTGGTCCTGTAGCAGGGTCGGCACCGTCAGGAATAGCGCGGTCAGCGCAAAATGCAGGGCAAAGATACCGACATCCAGGCGCAACAGACGGCCGTTGGTCAGCACCGGCATCACCATCGCGCGGGCGGGCCGGGTATCGGCGCTGCGGTGCTGGGCATGGGGCGACGGTACAACGCGAGCTACCACCACCAGTGCCACCAGCGCCAGTGCGCCCGTAAAGTAAAAAATGCCTTTCAGACCCCAGATCGCACCCAGCAGGGGACCCATGATCAGCGACAGGGAAAACGACAGGCCGATCGAGATGCCAACAAAAGCCATCGCCTTGGTGCGCTCTTCTTCCCGGGTCAGGTCGCTGAGCAACGCCATCAGCACACTGGCGATGGCGCCAGCGCCCTGAAGAATCCGACCGGCAATCACAACGTATATGGAATCCGTCACACCGGCGAGCACGCTGCCAGCCGCGAACAGCAGCAACCCGATGTAGATCATCCGTTTGCGGCCGATCCGGTCGGACAGCAAACCAAATGGTATCTGTAACAACGCCTGACTGAGACCGTAGGCACCGATGGCGAATCCAATGAGCGCAGGCGTTGCGCCCTCAAGATCGGCACCCAACAACACAAATACCGGCATGACCATGAACAGGCCAAGCATGCGCATGGCATAAACCGAAGCCAGAGCCGCAACTGAGCGTTTTTCAAGCGCGTTCATGGTACCTGTTCCGGCGTGGGTATTGAGGATTGGACGGTCGTCGGGGTGTTGGCGCCGCAGACGCGAAAGTATATCAGAACCGGGACCGCACCGGGACTCCCCGGTGATTCAGGCGTATCGGCTTCGCCCGCAACCGGGGAAGTCGATATAATGAACGTTTTTAGCTACGCGAGGTGTTATGGACCATATCCAGATCAAGGGTGCCCGCACCCACAACCTGAAAAACATCGACCTGGATATGCCGCGGGACAAGCTGATCGTGATTACCGGGCTCTCGGGCTCCGGCAAATCATCACTGGCCTTCGACACGCTTTACGCCGAGGGGCAGCGGCGCTATGTGGAATCCCTGTCCACCTACGCCCGGCAGTTCCTGTCGATGATGGAAAAGCCTGACGTGGACCACATTGAAGGACTGTCGCCGGCCATCTCCATCGAGCAGAAATCCACCTCCCACAACCCGCGCTCGACGGTTGGCACCATCACCGAGATTTACGATTACCTGCGCCTGCTGTTTGCCCGTGCGGGCGAGCCTCGCTGCCCGGACCACGGTCAGCCGCTGGAGGCGCAAACCGTCAGCCAGATGGTGGATCAGGTACTGGCGATGCCCGAAGGCAGCAGGCTGATGATCCTGGCGCCAGTGATCCGGGACCGCAAGGGCGAGCATCTGCAGGTGATCGACACCATGCGTAGCCAGGGCTTCATTCGACTGCGGGTGGACGGCACGGTCTACGACATCGACGATATCCCTGCGCTGGACAAGAAACGCAAACACCAGATCGACGTGGTGGTAGACCGGTTCAAGGTCAAAGCAGGCCTGGAACAGCGCCTGGCGGAAAGCTTCGAAACCGCCCTGGAACTGGCCGAGGGGATTGCCCTGGTCGCCACGATGGATGGCGAGAGTGAAGAACACACCTTTTCAGCCCGCTATGCCTGTACCCGATGCGGGTATTCCCTGAGCGAACTGGAGCCCCGGCTGTTTTCCTTCAACAACCCGGCCGGCGCCTGCCCGACCTGTGATGGCCTGGGGGTGCGTCAGTTCTTCGATCCGGAGAAGATCATCCAGAGTCCGGAGGCCACGCTTGCCTCCGGCGCCATCAAAGGCTGGGACCGCCGGGCCGTCTACTACTTCCAGATGCTGAGCAGTGTGGCGGACCATTACGGCATTGACCTGGAAACACCCTGGGAGAATTTGCCCGCCGATTTTCGCCAGACCCTGCTGTACGGCTCCGGCGACGACGATATCCCGTTCCGGTATGTGAACTCCCGGGGCCAGATCATGGAGAAAGCACACCCGTTTGAGGGCATTCTGCCGAACCTGGAACGTCGCTACCGGGAAACCGATTCCCAGAGCATGCGCGAAGAGCTTGCACGGAATCTGAGCACCCAGCCATGCAAGGACTGCGGCGGCTCACGCCTGCGCCGGGCGGCCCGGCACGTGTTTATCGAAGAGCGCAACTTGCCGGACATTGCCCATCTGCCCGTGGGTGACGCCCATCGGTATGTCACCGAGCTGACGCTGCCCGGCCGTAGAGGCGAGATCGCCGAGAAGATTCTCAAGGAAGTGCGGGAGCGCCTGCAATTTCTAGTCAACGTAGGCCTGGAATACCTGACGCTTGAGCGCAGTGCCGACACCCTGTCCGGCGGCGAAGCCCAGCGTATCCGTCTGGCCAGCCAGATCGGTGCTGGCCTGGTGGGCGTGATGTACATTCTGGACGAACCCTCGATCGGCCTGCATCAGCGGGATAACGACCGCCTGCTGGCGACCCTGACCCACCTTAGGGACCTGGGCAATACTGTGATTGTGGTGGAGCACGACGAAGACGCCATCCGGGCGGCCGATTACGTGATCGACATTGGACCGGGCGCCGGCGTCCATGGCGGCCAGGTGGTCGCACGGGGCACTCCGGGCGACATCATCGCCAACCCTCATTCCCTCACGGGCCAGTACCTCAGTGGCGCCCGGGAAATCGCGGTACCGGCCACCCGAAACCCAGGCAACGGTAAGGAGCTGATCCTTGTCGGCGCCAGTGGCAACAACCTGCAGGAGGTCACCCTTCGCCTGCCCCTGGGCGTGATGACCTGCGTGACTGGTGTGTCTGGCTCCGGCAAATCCACCCTGATCAACAGCACCCTCTATCCGGTGGCGGCGGCAAAACTCAATAAGGCCACCAGCCTGAGCCACGCACCGTATCAGAGCCTCAAAGGACTGGACCACCTGGACAAGGTGATCGACATTGACCAGAGCCCGATCGGACGCACCCCAAGGTCGAATCCGGCCACCTATACAGGTCTTTTCACCCCGATTCGCGAGCTGTTCGCCGGCACTCAGGAAGCCCGCTCCCGCGGTTACAAGCCCGGGCGTTTCTCCTTCAACGTCAAAGGCGGACGGTGCGAAGCCTGCCAGGGCGATGGCGTGATCAAGGTGGAAATGCACTTCCTGCCGGACATCTACGTGCCCTGTGACGTATGTAAAGGCAAACGTTATAACCGGGAGACGCTAGAGGTACGCTACAAAGGCAAAAACATCCACGAAGTGCTGGAGATGACGGTGGAGGAAGGTCGTGAGTTTTTCGACGCCGTACCTTTCATCGCCAGAAAACTGCAGACCCTGATTGACGTCGGGCTGTCCTACATCCGGCTGGGCCAGAGCGCAGTGACGTTATCCGGCGGCGAAGCCCAACGGGTGAAGCTTGCAAAGGAGCTGTCCAAGCGCGATACCGGAAAAACCCTGTACATTCTGGACGAGCCGACCACCGGCCTGCACTTCTATGATATCCAGCAGTTACTGACGGTCCTGCAGCGGCTGCGTGACCACGGCAACACCATCGTCGTGATCGAGCACAACCTTGATGTGATCAAGACCGCAGACTGGATCGTGGACCTCGGCCCGGAAGGCGGTTCCGGTGGCGGCCAGATTATTGCCGAGGGCACCCCCGAGGCGGTTGCGGAGAACCCAGCCTCTCACACCGGGCACTACCTGAAACCACTGCTGAACCGTCGCTGACACCGGCAGGCACAAAAAAACCGGGAACCTTTCGGAACCCGGTTTTTTTGTGGCTGGCGCCGAAGAGTTTACTCTTCGTCGTCGTCCACTTCTTCCGCTTCGATATCCAGCGGCCGACCGACCAGCTCAACAAATGCCATGGGGGCATTGTCGCCGGCGCGGAAACCGCACTTCAGGATACGGAGGTAACCACCCGGACGCTCGCTGTAACGGGGGCCCAGCTCATTAAACAGCTTGGCTACCACAGCGTCGTCGCGCAGGCGGGAAAACGCCAGACGACGATTTGCTACCGAATCTTGTTTTGCGAGCGTGATCAACGGCTCTGCTACCCGACGCAGTTCTTTTGCTTTCGGGAGCGTCGTTTTGATCAGCTCGTGCTCAACCAGCGACGCAGTCATGTTACGGAACATGGCCTTGCGATGCGCACTGGTCCTGTTGAACTTACGACCACTCTTACGATGACGCATTGCTCTGATTCCTTACCTTAAACTAATCGGCGATCAACCGCCCAGAACCCGGTCATCACCACGAAGGCTTGCCGGCGGCCAGTTATCAAGACGCATGCCCAGAGACAAACCACGGGACGCAAGTACGTCCTTGATCTCGGTCAGCGACTTTTTGCCAAGGTTAGGCGTCTTCAGCAGCTCCACTTCGGTGCGCTGGATAAGATCGCCGATATAGTAAATGTTTTCTGCCTTCAAGCAGTTAGCTGAACGTACAGTCAACTCCAGATCATCCACCGGGCGCAGCAGAATCGGATCGATTTCTTCCTCTTCCTCTACTCGCTCAGGCTCTTTCTCATGATCGAAGTCGACGAACACAGCCAGTTGCTGCTGGAGAATGGTGGCCGCCCGGCGAATCGCTTCTTCCGGATCGATCGTGCCATTGGTCTCCAGGTCAATCACCAGCTTGTCCAGATCTGTACGCTGCTCAACCCGTGCGCTTTCGACCGTGTAGGCCACGCGGCGCACCGGGCTGAACGTTGCATCCAACTGCAAACGTCCGATGGCACGAGTCTCATCCTCGTCCAGGCCGCGCTGATCTGCCGGCTCATAGCCGCGACCACGAGCCAGGCGCAGACGCATATTCACTTCGCCATTTTCGCTCAGATGACAAATCACGTGTTCCGGGTTCGCAATCTCCACGTCATGATCCAGCTTGATGTCGCCAGCGGTCACAACACCCGGGCCCTTCTTGCTGAGGGTAAGCTCAGCATCATCGCGGCCGTTCATCTTCACGGCGACGCCCTTGAGATTCAGAAGAATCTCGATGACGTCTTCCTGGACACCCTCAATGGCACTGTACTCGTGCAGGACACCGTCGATCTGTGCTTCAGTGACGGCGCAGCCTGGCATCGAAGACAGAAGGATACGACGCAAGGCACTGCCCAGGGTGTGGCCAAAACCGCGTTCGAGCGGCTCAAGTGTCACCTTGGCGCGCGTGGCGCCGGATTCTTTCACGTCAATGGTACGAGGTGTCAATAACTCATGTACTGAACGCTGCATAGACGCCCCTATCTGCTATCGTTGCTATCTGGGCTTTACTTGGAGTAAAGCTCGACGATGAGGTTCTCGTTGATGTCGGCCGGCAGTTCAGTGCGCTCCGGCACTGACTTGTAAACGCCTGACATCTTGTTGGCGTCAACCTCTACCCAGCTTACCGGCGCACGACCAGATGCAAGATCCAGAGCGCCTCTGACACGCAGCTGATTTCTGGCCTTTTCGCGCACGCTCACAACGTCGCCCGGCTGAATCTGATAAGACGGGATGTTCACCGGCTTGTCATTCACCAGGATCGCCTTGTGAGAGACGAGCTGACGGGATTCCGCACGGGTAGAACCGAAGCCCATGCGATAGACAACGTTATCCAGACGGCCTTCAAGAAGTTGCAGCAGGTTTTCACCGGTTGCACCCTTCAGGCGGGCAGCCTCTTTGTAGTAATTACGGAACTGCTTCTCCAGTACGCCGTAGATACGACGGACTTTCTGTTTTTCACGAAGCTGTACGCCATACTCGGACAGACGACCGCGACGCGCGCCGTGAACACCCGGCGGAGTCTCGATGTTGCACTTGGTATCGAGCGCGCGAACGCCGCTCTTCAGAAAAAGATCTGTCCCTTCACGACGAGACAGCTTGCACTTCGGGCCTATATAACGAGCCATATTTCACTGTCTCCTGTGTTAGACGCGGCGCTTCTTGGGCGGACGACAGCCGTTGTGGGGAATCGGCGTCACATCAGTGATGTTGGTGATCTTGTAGCCACACGCGTTCAACGCGCGAACTGCAGATTCACGTCCGGGCCCAGGACCCTTAACCTCTACGTCCAGGTTTTTAAGGCCGTATTCAGCAGCCGCATTACCGGCTCTTTCAGCTGCTACCTGCGCAGCAAAAGGTGTGCTCTTACGTGAGCCGCGGAAACCGGAGCCACCAGAAGTAGCCCAGGACAGGACGTTGCCCTGACGGTCCGAAATGGTCACGATGGTGTTGTTGAAGGACGCGTGAATGTGCGCGACGCCATCAACAACCGTCTTCTTCACCTTTTTACGGGTACGTGTACCTGGCTTTGCCATGTTTGCCTACCTGTTACTTACGAATAGGTTTGCGAGGACCTTTACGGGTGCGGGCGTTGGTCTTGGTGCGCTGGCCACGGACCGGAAGGCCATGACGGTGACGCAGACCACGGAAGCAACCGAGATCCTTCAAACGCTTGATGTTCATCTGTACTTCACGACGCAGATCGCCCTCAACGACAAACTTGCCCACTTCAGTACGAAGTGATTCAAGCTGTTCGTCGGACAGGTCTTTGACCTTGACGTCCGGCTTCACGCCGGTTGCATCGCAAAGCTTCTGGGCTGTTGTCTTGCCGACACCAAAGATGTAAGTCAGCGAGATAACAGCATGTTTGTGATCGGGTATATTGACACCGGCTATACGTGCCATCCAAATTACTCCGCGTTCAAAGCTTTGCTGTGTGAATTTTCCGCCACAAAAAGGGCGCGAAATAATAGCGCCTGACCCGATGCCGAGTCAAGCGCCACTATTCCGACCCCCTTTGCAATGCCAGAGTGTTTCCCGCGGGAATCAGCCCTGACGCTGCTTGTGACGAGGCTCCGTGCAAATGACCCGTACTGAGCCATTGCGACGAATTACTTTGCAGTTACGGCAAATTTTCTTTACCGAAGCGCGTACTTTCATTGTCGACTCCAGTTTTCAAGGGGAACGGCATCAGCCGTTCCGACCATAGCCCTTGAGATTGGATTTTTTCATCAGCGATTCATACTGATGGGACATCAGGTGCGACTGTACCTGGGCCATAAAATCCATCACCACGACTACACAGATCAGCAGAGAGGTGCCGCCCAGATAGAAAGGCACATTACCCGCCACCATCAGAAACTGAGGGAACAGGGACACTGCTGCAATATACATAGCACCGAACAACGTCAGACGGGTCAGCACACCATCGATGTACTTGGCGGTCTGATCACCCGGGCGAATGCCTGGGATGAACGCGCCGGAACGCTTGAGGTTATCCGCAACTTCCTTGGGGTTGTACATCAGCGCTGTATAGAAGAAGCAGAAAAACACAACTGCTGCTGCGAACAGGATGATATACAACGGCTGGCTCGGCGCCAAAGCCTGGGAGACGTCACTCAGCCACTCCATCCCCTCACCCTGCCCAAACCACTGACCCAGCGATGCCGGGAACAGCAGGATGGAAGACGCAAAGATCGGCGGAATCACGCCAGCCATGTTGACCTTCAGAGGCAAGTGGCTGGACTGTTGGGCGAATACCCGGCGGCCCTGCTGGCGCTTGGCGTAGTTGATGGTCAGTCGGCGCTGTCCACGCTCCATGAACACCACAAAACCAACCACCGCCACGGCCAGAACACCGATACCGAGTACCACCAGCAAACTCATCTCGCCATTGCGGGCCTGTTCCAGCGTCTGGCCAATCGCACCGGGCAGACCGGCAACAATACCCGCGAAAATCAGCAAAGAGATACCGTTACCGATGCCCCGCTCCGTGATCTGTTCGCCAAGCCACATCATGAACACGGCACCGCAGACAAACGACACCACCGCCACGAAATGGAAGCTGAAGGTATCGTTGAAGGTCACACCCTGAGACGCCAGCCCCATGGAAATACCCAGGCCCTGAAGCAGGGCCAGGACGACAGTACCGTAGCGCGTATACTGGCTGATCTTGCGACGACCCGCCTCGCCCTCTTTCTTCAGCTGCTCAAGCTGCGGACTGACCGCCGTCATGAGCTGCATGATAATCGAGGCCGAAATATACGGCATGATACCGAGTGCAAAGATACTCATGCGCTCAAGCGCACCACCGGAAAACATGTTGAACAGACTCAGAATGGTTCCCTGATTCTGATCAAACAGTGCCGCCAACCGATCCGGGTTGATGCCGGGAACCGGGATGTGGGCACCGATCCGGTACACCAGCAGCGCCAGGAACACGAACCAGAGCCGCGAACGCAGCTCTGCAAATCCTTTTCCGGCGCCCGCAGGCAATGATGCTGTCTTGGCCATTTAGTCCTCGACTCGTCTTAGTCTTCGACTTTCCCACCCGCGGCAGTGATTGCCTCGCGTGCGCCCTTGGTGACCCGCAGGCCTTTCACAGTTACCGCCCGGTCCAACTCGCCGGACAGAATAACCTTGGCTTCACGGATTTCGTCGCGAATGATGTCGGCCTTCTTGAGGGCTTCCAGATCAACGACGTCGCCGTCAACCTTGGCCAGCTCGTTCAGGCGGATCTCAGCCACGTAGCGCTGCTGACGGGAGGTAAAACCAAACTTCGGAAGACGACGGGCCAGAGGCTGCTGACCACCCTCGAAACCAGGAGCCACAGAGCCACCGGAACGGGATTTCAGACCTTTGTGACCACGACCACCGGTTTTCCCGAGACCGCTACCGATACCACGGCCAACGCGCTTGGCGGTCGGACGTGAACCGGGTTCCGGAGCAAGTTCGTTCAGACGCATCTTACTTCTCCTCAACCCTGACCAGGTAATTTACCCGGTTGATCATGCCGCGAACGGAAGGTGTGTCTTCCAGCTCTACGGTGTGACCGATTTTACGAAGACCCAGGCCCTTCACGCACAGTTTGTGCTTGGGCTGACAGCCAATCGGGCTGCGGGTCAGAGTTACTTTGATTGTATTGTTCGCCATGACATCAACCCAGAATATCTTCCACGGTCTTACCGCGCTTGGCTGCAACGTCTTCAGGCGCTTTCATTGCCTGCAGACCCTTGATGGTGGAACGTACCACGTTCACCGGGTTGGTGGACCCATAACACTTGGACAGTACGTTATGGACACCTGCAACCTCGAGCACCGCACGCATCGCACCACCGGCGATGATACCGGTACCTTCGGAAGCCGGCTGCATGTAGACCTTGGAGCCACCATGCTGAGCCCGGACCGGGTACTGCAGAGTGGTTCCGTCAAGAGCCACATCCACCATGTTCTTGCGTGCAGCTTCCATGGCCTTCTGGATAGCAACCGGGACTTCCCGTGCCTTGCCACGACCGAAACCAACGCGCCCTTTACCATCACCTACCACGGTCAACGCAGTAAAGGCGAAAATACGACCACCTTTAACCACCTTGGCGACGCGGTTGACCTGAACCAGCTTCTCCTGGAGCTCAGGCGCCTTCTGTTCGTTAACGCTCATCTTCTCCACCTCTTAGAATTGCAAGCCAGCTTCACGGGCAGCGTCGGCCAGAGCCTGGACGCGACCGTGATAACGGTAACCGGAACGGTCAAAAGCGACCTTCTCGATGCCTGCCGCCTTGGCACGCTCAGCAATAAGCTGACCCACCTTTTTGGCGGCGTCCACGTTACCGGTTGCACCCTGGCGCAGTTCCTTATCCAACGTGGAGGCAGTGGCCAGCACTTTGCTGCCATCTGCGGTAGTGACCTGGGCGTACATATGACGCGGAGTACGATGAACGCACAGACGGTCAGTACCCAGTTCACGGATCTTCATACGCACTTTACGTGCGCGACGCAGTCTTTCGATATTCGCGCTCATAGTCCCGCCTTATTTCTTCTTGGCTTCTTTGCGTCTGACCTGCTCATCCGCATAACGAACACCCTTGCCCTTATAAGGCTCGGGCGGACGGAACGCGCGGATTTCAGCAGCGACCTGGCCAACCTGTTGCTTGTCGATACCGCGAATCACAACCTCCGTATTGGACGGAGTTTCAGCGGTAACACCCTCGGGCAGCTCATACTCGACCGGGTGAGAAAAACCCAGTGTCAGGTTGAGTTTCTTACCCTGCGCCTGCGCACGGTAACCAACGCCCGTCAACTGAAGCCTGCGCTCCCAGCCGTTCGACACGCCGTTAACCATGTTATTGACCAGCGCGCGAGTTGTACCAGCAAGAGCGCGGGACTGTTTTGCACCATCGCGGGCCGCAAAGCGCAGTACATTCTCTTCCTGCTTTACTTCGACCGCCTGGTGAATGGTGAACTGAAGCGCTCCCTTGGAGCCCTTCACATTGATTTCCTGTCCGTTCAGCTTGACCTCAACACCGGAAGGCAGCACGACAGGATTATTGGCAACCCTGGACATGTGATTCTCCTAGAATACGGTGCAGATGACTTCGCCACCCACGCCTGCAGCACGTGCAGCGCGGTCTGTCATAACGCCCTTGGACGTTGAGACAATCGCGACTCCCAAACCACCGGATACCTTCGGCAGTTCCCCAGCGCCTTTGTACTGGCGCAGACTCGGACGGCTGACCCGCTTAATCTCTTCAATAACCGGCTTGCCGCCGAAGTACTTCAGAGTAATGGTCAGCTCGGGCTTCGCGTCGGCTGATACGGAAAAATCGGCAACGTAGCCTTCGTCCTTCAGGACCTGAGCTACGGAAACCTTCATTTTTGAAGACGGCATCGTCACGTCAGCTTTCGACGCCATCTGTGCGTTACGGATACGAGTAATCATATCCGCAAGCGTGTCTTGCATACTCATTGGTATGAGGCTCCTGATCTTTTTAGTTGTGCAGCGGCGTGCCGCACCGCTTACCAACAGGCTCACCTGACCGAGGTCAGGTGGCCTATCTTACCAGCTTGCCTTGGTCAGGCCCGGAACGTCACCGCGCATGCCGTATTCACGGAGCTTGATCCGTGACAGCTCAAACTTGCGCAGAACGCCGTGGGGACGACCAGTCACCTGGCAACGATTCCGAAGACGCGAAGGAGACGCATCACGAGGAAGCTGTTGCAGCTTCATCTGAGCGTTCCAGCGATCTTCCTCGCTGGTATTCGGGTTCTTGATAATCGCCTTGAGCTCAGCACGTTTGGCGGCGTATTTTGCCACCGTTTGTTCGCGCTTGAGCTCACGGTTTTTCATTGAAACCTTAGCCATGTCACTCGTTCCTTATTTCTTGAACGGAAAGCCAAAGGCTCTCAGCAGTTCGCGACCTTCGTCGTCGGACCCGGCAGTGGTGGTGATGGTGATATCCAGCCCGCGAATCTTGTCGACCTTGTCGTACTCGATTTCCGGGAAGATGATCTGCTCACGCACACCCATGCTGTAGTTACCGCGACCGTCGAAGGATTTCGGATTCAGACCGCGGAAGTCACGAATGCGGGGAACCGCAATGTGCACCAGACGATCAAAGAAATCCCACATACGCTCACCGCGCAGGGTCACTTTGCAGCCAATCGGCCAGCCTTCACGGATTTTGAAACCCGCTACTGACTTTCGAGCCTTGGTAACAACCGCTTTCTGACCCGCCAGGCGCTCGAGATCCGCCACCGCGTTTTCAATCAGCTTTTTGTCACCAACCGCTTCGCCCACACCCATGTTCAGGGTGATTTTTTCGATACGCGGCACCTGCATCACGTTCTTGTAGCCGAACTCTTTCTGCAGGGCGGGTACCACTTCTTTCGTGTACTGCTCTTTCATGTTAAGCATCGTAACCACCACCGCTTACTGGTTATCGACAGCTTCGTTCGTGGACTTGTAGATCCGCGCTTTGGTGCCGTCTTCCTTGATCTGGAAGCCAACACGATCGGCTTTGCCGGTCTGCGGATTAAAAATAGCCACGTTGGAAGCCTGGATAGGCGCTTCTTTCTCGACGATACCACCCGGGGTGCCCAGCATCGGGTTCGGCTTGGTGTGCTTCTTCATCATGTTGATGCCAGAAACAATCACGCGTCCGTCGTCCTGAACCTTCAGGACTTTACCACGCTTACCTTTGTCTTTCCCCGTGGTGACGATTACTTCGTCATCTCGTTTGATCTTTTTCATATCGGCCTCTGGTCCTTAAAGTACTTCGGGTGCCAGGGAGATAATCTTCATGAACTTCTCATTACGCAGCTCACGGGTAACCGGTCCGAAGATACGGGTACCAATGGGCGCGTCCTGATTGTTCAGAAGTACCGCCGCGTTGCCATCAAAGCGGATCAGAGATCCGTCAGGACGGCGCACACCCTTGCGAGTGCGTACCACAACAGCTTTCAGGACCTGGCCTTTCTTCACCTTGCCGCGGGGGATGGCTTCCTTGACGGTAACCTTGATGATATCCCCAACGCTTGCATAACGCCGGTGAGATCCGCCCAGGACCTTGATGCACATAACCTGGCGTGCACCACTGTTATCCGCGACTTCAAGCATTGTTTGAGTCTGAATCATGGTTGTTCTCCGGGCGAATTACACCTTGGACGCGCGTTCGGTGACTTCCACCAGGGCCCAGCTTTTGGTCTTGGAGACCGGGCGGGTTTCCTGAATGGTTACGGTGTCGCCGATGTTGCACTGATTGCTTTCATCGTGCGCATGGATCTTGGTTGAACGCTTCATGTACTTACCGTACAGAGGGTGCTTAACCTGACGCTCAACCAGGACCACGATGGACTTATCCATCTTGTTGCTCACGACCTTGCCGCTCAGAGTTCTGGCAGTTTGGGTAGCTTCGGTCATGTCACTGTCCTGCCTTTTCATTCATAACTGTTTTCACGCGAGCAATGTCACGCTTCACCTTCGGAAGAAGATGAGACTGATTCAGCTGACCCGTCGCCTTACGCATGCGCAGGTTGAACTGCTCCTTCAGGAGGTCGATCAGCTCTTTGTTCAGCTCCTCGACTGACTTTTCACGCAGCTCTGTTGCTTTCATCACATCACCGTCCTCTTAACAAAGGTGGTCTGTACCGGCAGTTTGGCAGCGGCCAGAGTGAAAGCTTCGCGTGCGACTTCTTCAGCGACACCTTCCATCTCATACAGCATCCGGCCTGGCTCAATTTCAGCCACCCAATACTCTACAGAACCTTTACCTTTACCCATACGTACTTCAAGCGGCTTACCGGTGATCGGCTTGTCCGGGAACACCCGGATCCAGATCTTGCCGCCCCGCTTGATGCGGCGGGTCATGGTACGACGCGCTGCCTCAATCTGGCGCGCAGTTATACGGCCACGGGTGGTGGCCTTCAATCCGTATTCACCGAAGCTCACCTTGTTTGCGCGCTGAGCAAGACCAGTGTTACGGCCTTTCTGAACCTTGCGAAATTTGGTGCGTTTTGGTTGCAGCATAAGAGTGCCCCTTTACTTAGAACCTTTCTTCCCAGAGGCTTTCTTGTCAGCACGGACCTGCTCCATACCACCAAGAATCTCACCTTTGAAGATCCATACCTTGACG
>DASSWD010000068.1:0-3970 GCA_035705335.1 Marinobacter sp.
TGCTCACCGAACACAACCGCACCGAAGTCATCCGGAACGACAGCCACCTGACGGTGGAGAACGATCAGTTCAGTCACATCAAAGCCGCTGACCATTGCACCACCGACGGCGAGAACCGGCTGTCCGTTGGCGCAGACTGCAGTCAGACCGTCGGCGGCACCCTCCACCAGAGAACCGCCCGCACCATGGCCTCCGAGGCCGGCACCGAAGTCCACTACAAAGCCGGTGCAAAAGTGGTGCTGGACGCCGGGGCAGAGCTGACGATTTCCGGCGCCGGGAGCTTTATCAAACTGGATCCCAGTGGCGTGACGTTGAGTGGGCCGGGGATCAAGATTAATTCTGGGGGGAGTCCGGGGAGTGGTTCTGGGCAGCGGAGTGTGATGCCTGGGATGCCCCAAATGTTGGAGGCAGAGCCAGCTCAGGTAATCGACCCTGTTGAGCTGGCGGAAGTGCCACTGACCAGAGCCCAGTATCAGAACCTGTTGGCGGATGCGCCGTTCTGTGAAGAGTGCGTTGCCTGCCAGGATGGAGTGTGCAATGTCTGAGGCTAATGGTTTCCGGGCAGCACTGGATGCTCTTACGCGACAGCCCGGTGAAACAGGAAGCGCTTATGTCGTCCTCAGTGGCACCAGCGAGTCGAAGCCGGTTCAGAATTTCTTTCGCACCGATGGGCTTACGGCGTTGCCGTTGTTCATGGGAACACCTTATGCCGGGTGGCATGACTTGATGCCATTTCTTGCGCAAATTACAACGGCCAGCGCATTTATAGATTGGATTGAAGAGTCCCATTGCGAGGATTGGGGCTGGGGGCTGGTGAGCCGGGCTCCGTTTGATGATGTGTTCGGACATATACGAAGTCTCACCAAGATAACGCTGGCGGATGGGCACGAGGTGTTCTTCCGCTACTGGGCTGCCCGGTTCTTTGGGCAGGTTCTACACAGTCTTGATGAAGCCGGGCGTGCGACCCTGATGGGGCCTATTGAGGCGGTTGTTCTCCCCTCGGGGGAAACCATTCATCATCCCGGTGTTCCTGAAGCTGCCAGCCCGGTGCCGTCGTTTCCCTGGTTCTCGCTTCCATCAGATGCCCAGAAAAAGGTAGCGGCCCTCTGTTGGGATCAACTGGTCGGCAATACGATGGCCGTTTTGAACAAAACAAAGCCATCCCCGTTAAGCCATTACCCGGAGCCAGTTGCCCGCCGGAAAGTTGAACGCCACGTGAGGCGGCTATGCCAAAGTACTGTGCCTACCGAGCTGGAGCCATCACAACTTCAATCGATACACCAGGCCCTGATGCAAGAGGCGTCAATGGGCTCTCGTAGATAAAGGATGAATCAATGATCGAGTCAAGGACGGCTCTTCGGGAGTCTCAGCAAGCGTCTGACGGATTGCCCGACATCAATGCGATTACCCGTGAGCTGAGGGAATCGCTGGCCAAGACTTATGACGATTGGGGTGAAGGCTGGTTTTCATCGATCTTCATGGGGCATGAGCAGATTCTGGAGGTAAATGGTGAAGCAAGCCGGGAGAGTGTCAGTGATGACGAAGTTGTCTCGGCAACCGTAGCCCCTTGTGAAGAGTTGCGGACGATCAAGATTGCTCACTTCCATGAAAACGTAAGCAAAACTCCGATTCCCTCCACACAGTTTCAGATCGAGGAAAACACCGGCCGGATCTTTGGTCGCTGGGAGACCGTTCACACCGGCACCACTGATGCGAATGGCGTTGCCGAAGTCCCCGTTGCACCGGGCAAAGAGTATCGGGTGGTTCTGGCGCCGGACGTTTCCCGTGCTGACATGGATGCGCTTTACCAAACCTACGAGAGCTTTATTGAACGATGCTGTTTGTTGCTTGAAAACACCTGGAATAACGGTGCTCGCCAGGAGTGGGAGAGCTATCTAAGCATGAGCTCAGATGTTCAGTCGGTTGCTGTATATGCTCGGTTTCAGGAGGGGATTGCGGACGGATTCACCGCTGTTCTGGACGACATCCGCCGAATCTACGATGTGATTTGTGGCTTGCTGGATCACGATTTCAGCAATCTGCCCGACGACCTGCGTGAACAGATGGAAAACCTCAAAAAAGCCGATGACGCCTATCTCAAGGCGTGCCTTGTGGCCAATGATGAGATTTTCCTTTTCCTGATAATGTACACAGTCAGACAGTACTTCCGTTTGTTGTCTCCCACTCAGGTAGCTGAAGTGTCAGGGGAGCTGGTTGGTCAGATCCTGTTCGATGTGGTGGTCGGCCTGATCATTACCGGCGGCGCAGGGCTGGCAGCCAAATACGGCGCCCGCATTGGCAGCAAAGCCGTGGCCGGCGCGATGAATGTGGCGGACAGTGCACGTGCCAGCAAAAATATCCTTGGGGAGTTTCTGGGGCAGTTTGCCCGGGAGTTCCAGGATTATATGGAGAACATCGGAACCAGCCACAGGGCTATCCAGTTGGCTGGCTCTGGCCGTCTTGATTCATCGAGCACCCAGCCTGGGGTGGACGTCAGAAACCGTAATGCTGTGTATCACGAAATGGCCGACAACGATCAGGTCGCCAATCTTCAGACGTCGGGGCGTGACCACGGAGTAACCAGTGAGGCTGATTCAACGCCGGTAAGAGACGAGCCGTCACCCTCACAGACCGACCAAGGCCGTGCCACCCAGGATAACGAATCCACCGAGAATGTCGCCGATCCAATCAGCACCGTCACCGGCGAGGAAGTGCTGGAGCTGACGGACGCGCGCCTGGTTGGTGCTCTGCCATTCGAGTTCAAGCGGATATACCGATCCGGTAGCAGCGACCGGCGCCTGGATATGGGGTATGGCTGGCGCCATAGCCTGAATCACGCCCTCACTTTCGACAATGGTGGCATCACCTGGCATGACCACGAGGGCAAAAACACCCGCCTTCCGGAATTGGAGAGTGCACCTGTCGGGATCAACTCCCGAGCAGGCATGGCGGCCTGGCGGGACGGTGACGAGGTTGTGGTCTGCGCAGGTGAAAAATCGCTCCGCTATCACTTTCTCCGGTTGGGAAGCTCGGGCCAGCTTGTCCGGATATCCGATCGTTATGGCAATACGCTCAAGGTTGGTTACAACCTGCACGGCCAGCTTGAGCGCCTGAGCAACGACTCGGGCAATGCGCTGGTATTTGATTTCGAGGGTAGTCGCCTCATATCGGTTCGCCTGCTGCGCAGTGAGCTGACCGATACTGGCTACCAGTGGCACTCACTGCGGACTGAACGCAGCTACACCTACGACGACAGTGATGACCTGATCGGCGCTGAGGACGCTGAGGGCGGCATTGAGCGTTATGGCTATGAAAACCATATGCTTACTCACCGGCAGCTTGCCGGCGGTTACAGCTTCTATCTCGCGTGGGACGAAAACCTGCCAACCGGCCGCTGTGTTCATCAGTGGGGGGATAGTGCCCAGGTCGATACCCGCTTTGAGTGGGATGATGAAAACCACACCTGTACCGTTAGCTACGTCGACGGTAGCCGGGAAATCTGGCGTTACGATGGCACCGCACAATTGCAGGAGAAAGTAGACCCGGACGGCGCCAAACACCTGAGTGAATACGACGAACAGGGGCGGTTAGAAGTCACCATCGACCCCATGGGGGCCCGGACAGAATACCGGTACGACAAGAGTGGGCGACTCCAGAGCAAAACCGGCCCGGACGGCCAGCCCATTTTGTTCACCTATCGAAAGGGGCGCATTGCTGAAATTCATCGCAATGGCCAGACCTGGAAGTTTGATTATACCCGGCACGGTGATCTGGCCTGCGAAGCCGATCCAAAAGGACGAATTACCCGGTACACCTACAGCCCACAGGGTCAGCTCACGCAGGTTGATCTGCCGGACGGTCGTGCCCACAAGTGGGGCTGGAACAGCCAGGGTCAGCTCATTGAGGAAACAACCCCCACCGGAGCGTTCTACCAATATCGTTACGATGAGTTTGGCCAGCTTCTGGCCAA
>DASSWD010000069.1:0-4415 GCA_035705335.1 Marinobacter sp.
CAGGCCCGCCTGATGAGCGAGGCCGAGCGCAAGGACTGGCAGAAACAGAAAAAGAAAGAAAAAAAGGCCGAAAAGAAAGCCGCCAAGGCCAAAACCAAAAAAGATGAAGGGCAGGGCGACGACGCTGAAGCCAAACCCCGCATCTACGTGATCGACTTTGACGGCGACATCAAAGCCAGCGATACCGACACCCTGCGCCGGTCCATCTCCGCTGTGCTGAGCGTCGCCAATCCGGAGACCGACGAAGTGATCATCCGCCTGGAAAGCGGCGGCGGCCTCGTGCATGCCTATGGCCTCGCGGCTGCTCAGCTTGACCGTATTCGCAGCAAAGGCGTGAAGCTTACTGCCTGCGTCGACAAAGTGGCGGCCAGTGGTGGCTACATGATGGCTTGCGTAGCGGACAAAATCGTCGCGTCCCCCTTCGCGGTGCTTGGCTCCATCGGCGTGGTCGCGCAACTGCCCAACTTCCACCGGTTCCTGAAGAAGAATGACGTGGACTTTGAAGTGCTGACCGCCGGTGAACACAAGCGCACGCTGACCGTCTTCGGTGAAAACACCGACAAGGGCCGCCAGAAATTCCTCGCCGACCTGGAAGACACCCACGGCCTGTTCAAGGAATACGTCAGCGAACGCCGTCCCGGGCTGGACATCGGTGCCGTGGCTAACGGCGATATCTGGTTCGGCAAACGGGCTCTGGACGTCAAACTGATCGACGAGATCAAAACCTCCGACGAATATCTCATTGAGGCCTGCGAGCGCGGCGACGTAGTCTCGGTGTCTTATCAGCGCAAACGGACCTTGCCCGAGCGCCTGGGCCTGGCCACCAGCGCCGCACTGGAACACACGGTTTGGAAGGTACTCAGCGCCTTCCGGAACCAGAAGATCCAGTAATACCGAAGCACTTACGTAACAAAGCAACGTGAACCCGGGAAAACAACCATGACAACCAACACCGAATTCAAAGCCTGGCGAGTCAACGAAATCAACGGCGAGTACCAGGGCGCAGAACAGACCCTGACCACCAGCGACCTGCCGGATGGAGAGGTACTAATCCGCGTCAGCCACTCGTCCCTTAACTATAAGGATGCGCTGTCCGCCTCCGGCAACAAAGGCGTCACCCGCACCTTCCCGCACACCCCCGGCATCGACGCCGCCGGTGAAGTCATCGAATCCGCCACCGGCAACCCCGCCGTCGGCAGCCAGGTGATCGTCACCGGCTACGATTTGGGCATGAACACGGCCGGCGGCTTCGGCGAATACATCCGCGTACCGGCCGCCTGGTGCGTGCCCATGCCCGACGGCTGGAACGCCCACACCGCCATGGTCTACGGCACCGCCGGCCTCACCGCCGGCCTGTGCGTCCAGAAACTCCTCACCATGGGTGCCAAACCTGAACAGGGTAAAGTCGCCGTCACCGGCGCCAGCGGCGCCGTCGGGAGCGTCGCCGTCGAAATCCTCGCCGGCCTCGGCTTCGACGTCGTTGCCATTAGCGGAAAAGCCAGCCAGGCCGACGCCCTGAAAAATCTGGGCGCCAAAGAGGTCCTTGGCCGCGACGCGCTGGCCGAAGAAAAGAAACCCATGCTCAAACCCATCTTCGCCAATGCCGTAGACACCGTCGGCGGCACTCCGCTGGCAGAGCTGCTCAAACAGATCCAGCCCGGCGGCTCCGTCTCCATCTGCGGACTCGTCGCCGGCCCACAACTGAACACCACGGTACTGCCGTTCATCCTGCGCGGTGTGAACCTGCTGGGCGTGGACTCGGTCGAAATTCCGCTGGCGGATAAACAGGCGGTGTGGAAAAAGCTGGCAGGTGAGTGGAAGTGCCCAAAGACAGAAGCTTCGGCCCGTGACATCAGCCGGAGTGAACTGGGCGATGCGCTCAAGGCGTTCTTGAAAGGTGAGTCGTCAGGAAAGATCGTGCTGAATCACTAAAAACAACAATGCCGTCGATTCAAAGACGGCATTGAGAAGGTCTGCATAGAAGGGTGGGGGTCAGGTTTCCGAAACCTGACCCCCACCCTTCGTACTCCACGAAAGCCAGAGGCCACGTGGTCTCAGGAAGCCCGGCGCCGAAACAAAGGCAAATCTGTATCCGTAGCAGCCTGATACGTCTGACTGAAGAAGTTTAGACACTTGGCAGCCTTAGTAATGTCCTTATCCGCCCGAAGCACAAACGAATCAAATCCGCACCGCTTCATAAACTGCAACTGATCCAGCAAAACGTCCCCGACAGCCCGAAGCTCCCCGGAATAACCAAACCGCTCCCGCAGCAACCGCGCAATCGAATAACCACGGCCATCCACAAACCGCGGAAAATTCACCGCAATCAGCGGTAGCTCATTCACCTTACCGTCCAGAATCTCAGGCTCGTCATGGCTGTCAAACCACACACCAATATCCTCGCGGTCCGTGAAATGCTCATAGCCAGCCAGCCAGAGATCCGCCGGAATCAGCGCCGGACTGCCCTCGGGAATCTCCAGCGAATCGCCTTCTGCCGGGCGCGGAACCACCACCCAATTGTCGTCACGAAGACTGCCATCAACTGCAATCACTTCAGGCATACACCCGCTCCTTGAACGCATCCAGACCTACACGGCGGTAAGTATCCAGGAAAGTCTCTTCTTCGGTACGCTTCTCCACGTACACATCAATAATCTTGGCCAGAACCTCCGGCATCTGGTCCCGGGCAAAAGACGGCCCAAGAATCTTTCCGACCTCGGCGTCATGCTGGGACGAACCGCCCAGACTGATCTGGTAGAACTCTTCGCCCTTCTTGTCCACGCCCAGCACACCGATGTTGCCCACATGGTGGTGCCCGCAAGCGTTCATGCAGCCGGAAATGTTCAGATCAATCGGGCCCAGATCGTACAGGTAGTCCAGATCGTCAAACCGACGCTGGATGGCTTCCGCCACCGGAATGGATTTGGCGTTGGCCAGGGCGCAGTAATCACCACCGGGGCAGCAGATGATGTCCGTCAGGGTATTCAGGTTGGCCGTCGCGAAGCCGAGCGGAATCAGCTGTTGCCAAAGGTCATACAGACGATCCTGGCGCACATCGGCCAGCACCACGTTCTGCTCGTGGGTGGTGCGCACCTCACCAAAACTGAACGCGTCTGCCAGATCGGCAATCTGTTCCAGCTGGTAATCGGTAACGTCACCCGGCGGCACACCGGTTTTCTTCAAAGTCAGGGTTACGCTGGCATAGCCCGGCTTCTTGTGTTCACTGACGTTGTAGCTCAGCCACTTATCGAATTCACGGTCTTCAAAACGCTGAGTGGCCAGCAGCTCAGTCTGATCCGTCAACGTGGCGTAATCCGGTTCAGTAAAGTAGCTCTGAATTCGCTCAATTTCGTCCCGGGTCAGGCGGGTGGGGGAGTCTTTGATGTGGGCCCACTCGGCTTCCACTTTCTCGGCAAAACCGGCGGGGGTCAGTGCCTTGACCAGAATCTTGATCCGGGCCTTGAATTTGTTGTCGCGACGGCCGTAGCGGTTGTACACCCGCAGAATTGCTTCCAGATAGGTCAGCAGGTCCAGCTCCGGCAGGAACTCTCGAATCACCGGCCCCACCATCGGGGTGCGGCCAAGTCCGCCGCCCACGTGCACCCGGAAGCCCAGCTCGCCAGCGCTGTTACGAACAATCTGCAGGCCAATGTCATGAACCTGAATGGCCGCGCGGTCGGTTTTCTCTGACGCGTTCACCGCCACCTTGAATTTGCGGGGCAGGAAGGCAAATTCGGGGTGGAAGGTCGACCATTGACGAATGATTTCGCAATAAGGGCGGGGATCGGTAATCTCGTCCTTCTGCACACCCGAGAATGGGTCCGTCGTGGTGTTACGGATACAGTTGCCGCTGGTCTGGTTGGCGTGCATTTCAACTTCGGCCAACTCCGCCAGGATATCCGGAACGTCTTCCAGGTTTGGCCAGTTCAGCTGGATATTGGTGCGGGTGGTCACATGGGCGTAACCCTTGTCGTAATCCCGGGTGATGCGTGCCAGGCGTCGCAGCTGATCAGAGCGCAACATGCCATAAGGCACACAGATGCGCAGCATGGGTGCCAGTCGCTGTACGTAAAGCCCATTCTGGAGGCGCAGTGGAAGGAACTCTTCCTCGGAAAGCTCGCCCGCCAGGGCGCGTTCTGTCTGGTCCCGGAACTGGGCCACACGCTCTTCGGCGATTAGCCGGTCGTGCTCATCGTAAACGTACATAGGGAAAGATCCTGCCTGCAAACATCGGAAAAGCTCGAAGCGTTGGGAACGCCAGGCGGGTTGAGAAGGCCGCCTTATACCTGTCGCGCAGGATAACACCGGGTTTTTATTCTTAAAATGATTATTTCAAAATAACATTATCGATTCAGGTGATAAGGAAGGTCGAGGGGGAGGGACATTCTGAGGGTTAAAAACTGGACGAATCCCGG
>DASSWD010000070.1:0-6561 GCA_035705335.1 Marinobacter sp.
AAAACGATGAGGGGATCGCCGTTACCGGACACTCGATGATTCAGGTCAACGCTCATGTGCGGGCTGCCTCCGATGGTCAATGAAGCCCGTTACACTATCACTCCCCACGAGACAGGCAAGGGTGTTGATGGATACAGAAGCGGAAAAGCAGGCACAAAAAAACCGGGCCAAGGCCCGGTTGGAAGGTCATAGACTATAACGCCCGAAGATCAGCAGTAGAAGATGCTGTCCAGATACTCCGCCAGCGCCACGACGTTTTTACGCTCTGACTCGCTGTGGGGGACAAAGATTTCCAGTTCCATAAAACACCTCCATGGTGACAGATACATCGGTTCAACCTGATACCTCTATGCTATCGTTGTGGAGGGGTTGCCACGTTGACAGGCTGTCCCATTCGTTTGACATTTTGTACCAACCTTTCATCTTTCCTCTGCCAGCACCGGGAGCAGACCATCGGCATGCAGCCCTCACCGGATCACTCTCTACCTGAGCAACCGGACGGCCCTGAGCCAGCCCCCCGTCCGCGACCAAGCGAAAGCCCACGGGTAGCCGCATCCAGCACCCTGGCGCTGGTCCACTATCTGGACACCGAGGGCGTGCTGGACCGGGCCCGGATTGAGCAGTATATCGGCCTGCCTCTGGAGCAACTGCAGGACCCGGATCTGCGCATTCCCGCCAGCGCTCATTACCAGCTCTGGTCGCTGGCGGAGTCGGTCACCGACGATCCGGGCATCGGATTACACGCCGGGCAGGTGGTGGACCCGGAGCGCATGGGCCTGGTGGGGCATGTGTTTTTCAACTGCGACACCCTGGGCGAAGCCCTGGTTCAGTATGTCCGTCTCCATCGCCTGATCAACGAATCGGTGATGCTGAGCCTGGAGCAGACCGCCGATCAGGCCATCCTAACCTGGCAACCGGAACACCCCGACTTCTACTGCCGCCAGGACATGGACCGCACCCTGGCCGCGGCGGTCTGTCGCACCCGGCATTTCATCAATCCGGACATCCGGGCGGACTGGCTCGACATCGCTCATCCGGAGCCAGCCTACGCCAGCGAATACCCGGCGTTATTCGGCGGCGAGGTCCGTTTCGACTGCGGCATCACCCGCATGGCCTTCGCCAGTCATTTCCTGGACAGCCCGATACCCCACCGCAACCCCTATGTGTATTCGGCCGTCCTGAAACAGGTCAACAGCCTGCTGGCACGCCTGCAGACCCGGCGCTCCTTCAGCCGCAAGCTGCGCCGACTGATCTCAAAGCAGATGGCCACCGACCGCATCGACGCCGATAGCCTGGCCAGGCAGTGCCACATGAGCCGCCAGACCCTGTATCGACGCCTGAAAAAGGAAGGCCTGAGTTTCCATGATCTGGTGGAGCAGGTGCGCCAGGACAAAGCCCTGCGTTACGTGGCCGAAGACCGCTACGCCCTCGGGGAAATTGCCTTTTTGCTGGGATTCTCCGAACTCAGTGCCTTCAGCCGGGCGTTCAAACGCTGGACGGGCCAGGCACCGGCGCAGTACCGGGCCGAGCATCGGGAGGCCCGATGATCGACGCTCTGTCCCTGGTCGCGATTCCGGTCGCCCTGCTATACGCGGCTGCGCTTGCCTGCATTTACCGGATTCTGCTGAGTTATCGCACAGCACAGGGCGCCATCGCGTGGATCATTGCCCTGATCGGGCTGCCCTACCTGGCAGTGCCAATGTTCCTGCTGTTTGGCCGATACCGGTTTGGCGGTTACGTCAAAGCCCGGCGCATGGGCGATCAGGCCCTGACCAGCTTGACCGACCAGTTCGAGCGCCAGGCTACTTCCCTTGCCAATCCGGGCCATGAACATTTCAGCGATGAACTCCAGGTACTGAGCAAACTCAGCCGCCTGCCATTCACCAGCGGCAACCGGAGCACCTTGCTGAAAGACGGCGAAGCCACGTTCAATGCCCTGTTTGACGCCATGGAAAACGCGCGCCATTACATACTGCTGGAGTTCTATATCGTGCGCTCCGACCGGGTGGGCCGGCGCATCAAGTCGATTCTGGAGCGCAAGCTATCGCAGGGCGTTCAGGTCTGGTTCCTGTACGACGACATCGGCAGCGCCTTTCTTTCGAGCCGATGGCTGAAGCAGTTGTCGGCAGCGGGCGCCCAAGTGGCCTCATTCGGAGGCGGCAATGTGCGCCGCCGACGTTTCCAGATCAATTTTCGCAACCACCGCAAACTGCTGGTGTGTGACGGCCAGATCGGATTTGTCGGCGGCATCAACCTGGGCGACGAATATCTGGGTACCGCAATGGATCAGGAACCCTGGCGCGACACCCACTGCCAGATTGAGGGCCCCGCGGTCACTGGTCTGCAACTGGCCTGGATGGAAGACTGGAACTGGGCCAGCAGCGAGCGTCCGCACCTGAACTGGTCGCCGAAAGCATCCCTGCCCGGGGATGAAGACGTGCTGGTGCTACCCACCGGCCCCGCCGACACCTGGGAAACCTGCACGCTGTTTTTCCTGAACTGCATCAACAACGCCCGCACCCGCATCTGGATTGCCTCGCCGTATTTCGTTCCCGATTTTCAGATCATGAACGCCCTGCAGCTGGCGGCGCTTCGCGGAGTAGACGTGCGCATCCTGATCCCGGAAAAATCCGACAGCCAGTTGATCCGCCTGGCGGCCTATTCCTATCTGGTGCAGGCCGATCAGGCCGGCATTGGCATCTACCGGTACCAGCCCGGGTTCATGCACCAGAAGGTGGTGCTGGTGGACGACCGCTACGCCACCGTGGGCACCGCGAACCTGGACAATCGCTCTATGCGTCTGAACTTCGAGATCATGGTGGTTAACACCAGTGCCCGGTTCATCGATCAGGTAGAAATCATGCTGCAGGACGACCTGCGCCAGTCCAGGCGCATGACGGAGGGTGATTACCAGGACCGCTCGGTGCTGTTCCGCCTTGGCTGCCGTGCGGTGCGCCTGCTGGCGCCTCTGCTCTGAGCTGGCCCTGATCAGGGTGCTGTGCCAATATGACCGCCATACCCCATGGCCAACGCAGTTACTGACCGCCCATGAACGCATTCAAGCCCAGAGAGACCCTGACCGAACAGGTCGCCCGCCACATTGAAAACCTGATTGCCTTTGAACAACTGCGCTCAGGAGAGCGCATCTACGAAGGCGCCATGGCCAAACAGATGGATGTGAGCCACGGTTCCATCCGGGAAGGTTTGCTGCTGCTGGAAAAGCGACATCTGGTAAAAAACGTGCCCCGCAAAGGTGCGTTTGTGACGCCGCTGGACGAGCACTTCGTCCGCAGCCTGTACGAAACCCTGGAACTGTATCTGACCCATACCGGGCGCAAACTGGTGCGCCAGTGGCAGCCAGAAGACATGCAGCGGCTGGAATCCCTGCACCAGCAGATGCAGGCCTGCTACGAGAAGAACGACCTGATGGCGTTTCTGGAGGTGGGCATCGAGTACACCCAGGCATCCCTGGTGTACGCTGACAACTACTTTATCGTGTCCGCCATCGAAGACCTGTGGCCGTCGGCCAAACGCTGTGCGTTTGTGGCCTTCCGGCAGGGCGGCAAGCGCTTGCTGGAGGACAACCTGGCCCACGTGGCGGATTCCATCCGGGTGATCCGGGACCGGGACGAAGAGGCGCTGGCCGGCCTGTTGCAGCGCTACGCCCAGCAGCAATGCCAGCAGGTGCTGTCAGCACTGACAAGCTGAGCCAAAGACATCAGTAGAACAGCTGGGTGAAGGAAAACCCGATGTTCAGATACGCAGTCCATTCGTCTTCGTTGTTGTAGGCCCCGGACACCTGGATGGGCCCGAGAAACGTATCGACACCGGCGAACAGGCTCCACGAGCGCACCAGATTCGACCAGCGGGCATCCGCCATGCTGTCCCAGGCGTTACCGGTCTCAAATCCCATACCCGCAAACCACGGCAGAATGGGCCCGCCGAAGCTCTGCCGGGCATACAGTGACAGCAGGGCCGCGTCATCACCCGTGATCTCACCGGGAGCGTAGGCGGACAGCCTGCGGAAACCGCCGAGGCGGGCCGCGTTCTCAACACCCGCTTCGCCCCGCACCACCTGGCGGGTGTAGGCCAGGCCGGTCAAATTGAAGCGCTGCCAACTGCCGGTGCCCAGCAGCAGGCCCCGCACCGAATCAAACGTCCGGTCCGAGCCCAGCCCCTCGCGTTCCACCCGCCCGCGAATGCCCGCGAACGCGCCGGATTGAGGGAAAAAGGCATCATCCAGGCTGTCGTGGACCAGTTGCAGGCTCAGGTAACCCTGATGAACGTCGTCCTCTGGAACCAACGCCATGCCCAACTGGTCTTCAACGGAGGCAATGCCCCGGGCGTAGCCCAGGCGCACCTCACCATTCCCACCCAGCTCCATGCCCACCGCCAGGTCAAACTGGCGGTGGGTAACATCGATCTCTGCCACCCGCTGACCATCCTCAAAAATGCTGTAATCGTCGCGCTGGTAAGACACACCCGCCACCGCAAAACGGTCATAGCCGTAATCCAGTGGCTGATACCACTGGCTGCGAACCCAGGGCTGAGTACCCAGCTGGAGGTCGGTCTGCCATTCGGCACCAAGTTGATTCAACTCGGTCATACGCAGGCCTGAGGCCAGGTTAAAACGGGTGTCACCGTCGAAGTTGTCCTCATAATTGAGCCCGAACGACAGATAGTTGGGGCCCCAGCTTTTTTCACGGGTCTGAATAATCAGCACCGGCCCCTGCTCCGAGGGTACCAGCGACCAGGACACGCTTTCGTAGTACCCGAGGCCGTAGATGCGTTTGAGGTCAGCTTCCAGCGCCGGTACATCCAGAACCTCCCCGGGCTGCTGGCGAATCCGCTCCCGCAGGAAGTCACCGGCCAGCCGGTCGTCGTGGCGTATTTCAATGCGGGCTATGGGTGCCGGCACCCAGTCAGCTGTGGATCGACGTTCGCGCCAGGCCTGCCAGGCCTGATCCGACACCGCCAGCCGCCTGAGTTCAACCGCATGTTCCCGGGTCGCAGTTGCGCCCAGTTCAAACAACGCAGCACCGTCGTAAAAATCCGCCGAAGTGAACCCTTCCAGGTTCGGGCGAATCAGTACATCGGAATCCCGCAGCAGGGCCAGTTGATCATCGGTGTTACGGCGGGTCATCAGCGTCGTGAGCTGGCCGACTACGGAAAACGCCTCCCGGATATCTTCCTTGCTGAGCAGAGGGTCGGTGATGTCCACAGCGATCACCACATCTGCCCCCATATCCCGGGCTACGCTGACCGGCAGGTTATTGGCCACGCCGCCGTCCACCAGCAACCGGCCATCCAGTTCCACCGGCGCGTAGACCCCGGGAATGCTCATGCTGGCGCGAATGGCTTCGGCCAGATTGCCCCGGCCTATCACCACTTCCTCCCCGGTTTCCAGATCCGTGGCTACGGCACGGAACGGAATCGGCAACTGGTCAAAGTCGTCAACCAGGGCGGCGTTACGGGTCAGTTCGTTCAGGATAAACCCCAGGTTCTGGCCGGTAACCAGACCACCGCCCAGATGAAACCCGTCAGCGCGAACGCCCAGCCCGGGCACCAGCGGGAGGCGCCAATCATCCCGTTTGCGGCGCACCGGCTTGAAGGCGCGGCCCGGGTCGTCCCGGAAGCTGGATACCCAGTCCAGTTCCAGAAACCGCTTTTCAATCTCCGCTACCGATATACCCGCGGCGTACATGGCCGCCACCGCTGCCCCGGCACTGGTGCCGACCACCATATCCACCGGCACCTGCATTTCTTCCAGCACCCGCAGCACACCCACATGGGCCATGCCCTTGGCGCCGCCGCCACTGAGCACCAGGCCGACCTTGGGGCGGTCGGGCGTCTGGGCGTGTGACACCGGGGCCATGGCCAGCAATACACACAGGGCCAGCCACCCGAGGCGAGAAGTGTTAACGCGTGTTCTTGGTGGGGTCATCGTCAGCCAGTGACAGGTGGGATACATCGGGAACCAGGGGGGGTGGCAAATCCCGTTTCACGCCGAGATCGGAACCGGCCGGGGCCAGGGTCCAGTCGTCCAGGTGATCAAACATCGGGGCCTCCACCTCGTGATGCTCCGCCAGGGTCACACCAACCGGGTCAAGCGACAGCCCGGACCCAGCGAGGATGTCGTCCACTTTTTCACCGGCTACCGGCAGGCGATCACCCGGCTCCACCGCCGGGGCTCTGGCCGGGCGGCTTTTGCTGGCAGGCGAAGGAGGTGTCGGTGTTGATTTCGGAGCAGCAGCAGGGGGCCGTGTTGGGGCATCGGCGGGCGTCGTTTTGGCTGGCGCCGGTTCAGCGCTGCCGGGCATGGGCTGCACGTAGGCAATCATACCGTGCTTGTGCAGAACCGCCCGGTACTTTTCCGCCTGCGCCTCGTCCAGCTTGTTGCGGATCACCACCGGCTGGCCACTGAACATACGGTCCAATTGCTCTACACTGGCCTTGAACAGACCCCGGGCATTATCGCGGGCAGTCTGGAGGTCAGTGCCAGAAGCACACTCCCCTTTGAACACAAGCTGGAACATGGCGGTATCTCTCTGTCCTGGTTCG
>DASSWD010000071.1:0-4669 GCA_035705335.1 Marinobacter sp.
GCTCATGTCGACCACCAGATCACGGATGACCGGCAGACCCGGCAGCGGGCGAAGCACCAGCTTGTTGTTCTTCACCACTTCGGATACCGGCGTGATGCACGCCAGGCCGTTCTTGCCGTTCATATTCATGCCATCGGAACCACACACGCCCTCGCGACAGGAACGACGGTAAGACATGGAGGAATCCCGCTCCTTGACCAGATTCAGGACATCCAGAACCATTAGGTCCTTTCCTTCCGGAAGCTCGATTTCCACGTCCTGCATGTAAGGGGCGTTATCGGTTTCCGGGTTGTAACGATACAGACTTACCAACATCTCGTGTTCCCCCCTTAATACGTCCGGATTTTCGGCTCGAACGTCGGCACGGTTTTCGGCTTGAAGTTCACGTCACGCTTACCGACCCGGTTATCGATCGGGAAGTACATGGAATGCTTCAGCCAGTTCTCGTCGTCACGCTCGGTGAAATCGTTACGGGCATGTGCACCACGGCTTTCACGACGCTCAATGGCAGAGCGGGCAGTGGCATAGGCCACTTCGAACAGGTTATCCAGCTCCAGCGCTTCGATACGGGCGGTATTGAAGGCCTTGGAGGTATCGGTCAGCTTGGTCTTGCGAACACGCTCGCCAATCTCCTCCAACAGTTTGATGCCTTTCTCCATGCTCTCGCCGTCGCGGAATACGCCGAAGTACAGCTGCATGCAGTTCTGCAGATCCTTACGGACCTTGGCCACCTCTTCGCCTTCGGACGCATTGTCCAGCCGCTCCAGCCGGGCCATGGCGCGCTTGATATCCTCTTCGCTGGCTGCATCCACCTCAAAACCGCCGCGCAGTTGCTCCTCAATGTGCAACCCAGCCGCACGACCGAAGACCACCAGATCCAGCAGTGAGTTGCCACCCAGACGGTTAGCACCGTGAACCGACACACAGGCCGCCTCACCGCAGGCGAACAGTCCTGGAATTGGCTGGTCCTGCCCGTTTTCGTCCTGAGTCAGCGCCTGGCCGCCTACATTGGTCGGGATACCGCCCATCATGTAGTGACAGGTTGGAACCACCGGGATCGGCTCTTTAACCGGATCTACGTGCGCAAAGGTGCGGGACAACTCACAGATGCCGGGCAGGCGAAGGTTCAGGGTCTCTTCGCCCAGATGATCCAGCTTCAACAACACGTGGTCTTTGTCAGGTCCACAACCACGACCTTCCAGAATCTCCAGAACCATGGAACGCGCCACCACATCACGGCCGGCCAGGTCTTTGGCGTTCGGCGCGTAACGCTCCATGAAGCGCTCACCGTCCGCGTTGATCAGGTATCCGCCCTCACCCCGGCAACCCTCCGTTACCAGCGTACCAGCGCCGTAGATGCCGGTTGGGTGGAACTGCCACATTTCCATGTCCTGCATGGGGAAACCCGCACGCAGGGCCATGCCGATGCCGTCACCGGTGTTGATCATGGCGTTGGTGGTAGAGGCATAGATGCGGCCAGCACCGCCGGTCGCCAGGACCGTTGCCTTGGCCTTGATATACGCGACTTCGCCAGTCTCGATCTCGATGGCGACCACGCCCACCACTTCGTTCTTGCTGTTCTTGACCAGGTCAACGGCGTACCACTCGTTAAGGAACGTAGTGCCACCCTTCAGATTGGCCTGGTACAGGGTGTGAAGCAGCGCATGACCGGTACGGTCCGCTGCGGCGCAGGTGCGGGCTGCCTGGGTCGGGTTATCGGGACCCTTGGACTGGCCGCCGAACGGGCGCTGATAGATTCGTCCCTGCTCGGTACGGGAGAACGGCAGGCCCATGTGTTCCAGTTCAAAGACCGCCTGCGGACCCACGGAGCACATATATTCAATGGCGTCCTGGTCACCGATATAATCGGAGCCTTTGACGGTGTCATACATGTGCCAGCGCCAGTCGTCGTTGGGATCAGCACTCGCGATCGCGCAGGTGATGCCGCCCTGGGCAGACACGGTGTGAGAGCGTGTCGGGAATACCTTGGTGATACACGCGGTATCGACGCCGGATTCGGTCAACTGGAGAGCGGCACGCATGCCCGCACCGCCGCCGCCGATAACAATCGCGTCAAAAGACATGGTTTTGATGTTAGCCATCGATTAAAGCCCCCAAAGAATCTGAATGCCCCAGACCACATACACGAACATGGCCAGACCGCAAACCGCCTGCACCAGGAACCGGAGACCGGCCGCTTTGATGTAGTCGGTCGTTACTGTCCAGAGACCAACCCAGGCATGGGCACCAATAGACAGCAGGGCCAAGAGCGTGAAAATCCGGAACCACGTCTGCTCAAATAGTGCGCTCCAGGAATCGTAGCTAACTTCAGTGGTCAGCAGGAATCCGAGCAAAAACACTGTGTATATGGCCAGTACGTAGGCAGTAACACGCTGGATCATCCAGTCGAAAACGCCGCTGCGGCCGAGGTTCGTTACGCTGCTTACCATACCCAGACTCCTGCCAGAACGATGAGAACAATAGACACTGCAACCGTCGCCTTGGCGGCAAGACGACCACTCTGGAGCTCCTCACCAATGCCCATATCCATGAGCAAGTGCTTGATGCCTGCAACAAGATGGTAAAGCAGAGCAGACAAAATGCCCCAGATGATCAGCTTGGCAAGGAAGCTGTTCAGCAGTTCATTGACCCGGTTGAAGCCGTCTTCCCCGGACAGGGACAGATCCAGGCCGTACAACAGGAAGGCAACACCTACGAAGATGATGATGCCGCTGATGCGATGCAGGATCGACGTGATGGCTGGCAGCGGGAAATGAAACTTGCCGAGATCGAGATTTACTGGTCGTTTGCTATTCACAGCGCTCTCACACTCTCTCTTGGTTCCGCGGGACCGATAACGGTGGCGGATGGTTGGTATGTTACGGTCGGGTTACCCGCTTGTAGCGGGGCGCCGATTGCTTCAGGAGGGCGGATGACTACCCGGTAGCTTGCTACGCTCAAGCGTGGTCGAAGGTTCATCCCCGATTCCGGGCTACGGATTATAAGGATGCACCCTGCCAATTACAAACCTGCAAGGTATGCAGAATCGGGCGACCGAGCGCGGCGCCACGCGTTTAAACATTGCAAGCCGGGAAAACAGACGCCACCTTTCGGAAATGGCGGTTTTCCCGGATTTACATATTCGCTGAATTTCCGGAAATCGGCCGCCGTGCATTGACAAAAAAAACCAACGCCCTATATTTTGCCGCCAGTTTTGCGATAATACGCGCGTTTAAACGCTTCGATACATGCAGCAGAGCTGTCATAGATACTAGAACAGGAGAGCACCATGACCGACAGGAAAGCCACGCTCTCGGTGGGGGGAAAGTCCATTGAGCTACCGATTTATTCTGGCACCGTCGGCCCGGACGTAATCGACGTACGGGGCCTCGTCCAGGAAGGCGTCTTTACTTACGATCCGGGGTTCGTGTCTACCGCGGCTTGCGAATCCGCCATCACCTACATTGATGGTGCCAATGGTGTTCTGCTTCACCGGGGCTACCCGATTGAGCAACTGGCTGACCATTCCGATTATCTGGAAGTCTGCTACCTGCTCCTGAACGGCGAGCTGCCAACGCCCGAAGAAAACAAGGGTTTCCACGAAACCATCAAAAACCACACCATGCTGCACGACCAGATGCGGAATTTCTTCAACGGCTTCCGCAGGGACGCCCATCCCATGGCCATCATGTGTGGCGTGGTCGGCGCTCTGTCTGCGTTCTACCATGACCAGATGGACGTGACCGATGAAACCCAGCGCCAGATCACCGCGCATCGCCTCATCGCCAAGATGCCAACCATCGCAGCCTGGTGTTACAAGTACAGCATCGGCCAGCCGTTCATGTATCCGCGCAATGACCTGTCTTACTCCGAGAACTTCCTGCATATGATGTTTGGTGTGCCCTGCGAAGAGTACAAACCGAACCCGGTTCTGGCCAAGGCCATGGACAAGATCTTCATCCTGCACGCCGATCATGAGCAGAACGCGTCCACCTCTACCGTTCGTCTGGCCGGCTCCACCGGCGCCAACCCCTACGCCTGCATTGCCTCCGGCATTGCAGCGCTGTGGGGCCCGGCACACGGCGGCGCTAACGAAGCGGTACTGGATATGCTGGCCGAGATTGGCGACGAAGCCAACATCGAAACTTTCATCGCCAAGGCCAAAGACAAAGACGACCCGTTCCGCCTGATGGGCTTTGGTCACCGGGTCTACAAGAACTTTGACCCGCGCGCGAAAGTCATGCGGGAAACCGCCCACGAAGTGCTGAAAGAGCTGGGTTTGGAAAACGACCCGCTGTTGAAGATCGCCCAGCGCCTGGAGAAAATTGCCCTGGAAGACGACTACTTCGTCGAGCGCAAGCTCTACCCGAATGTCGACTTCTATTCCGGCATCATTCTGAAAGCCATCGGCATTCCCACCTCGATGTTCACGGTGATCTTTGCCATGTCCCGGACCATCGGCTGGTTCTCCCACTGGAACGAAATGGTCAGTGGCAACTACCGCATCGGCCGTCCGCGCCAGCTCTACACCGGCTCTGACAAGCGGGATTACCCGAAGAAGTAACAGGATTCGCACCGGGCATCCAGATAAAAGCCGCTGATCTCAGCGGCTTTTTTCGTATCATGGAAACCGCATCGTATATCCATTCAGGATCCATCCAACAAAAAC
>DASSWD010000072.1:0-4042 GCA_035705335.1 Marinobacter sp.
CCCTGGATTGCCAGCCAACTGGCCGAGACGCCCCTCCTGCTCGATGAGCTGTTGAACGCCGAAAGCCTTTACAAACCGCCGGCGAAAGAGGAACTGAAAGACGACCTGCGTCAGCAGATGCTACGGATTCCGTTTGAGGATCTGGAAGAACAGATGGAATCCCTGCGCTATTTCAAAAAGGCCCACGTGTTGCGGGTGGCGGCGTCTGAGATCAAAGGCACGCTGCCGTTGATGAAAGTCAGCGACTACCTGACCTGGATTGCCGAGGTGGTGCTGGACCACGTGGTTGAGGTGGCCTTCTCCAATCTGGCGAGCCGCCACGGCAACCCCAGACGTTCCGACGGCTCCGCCTGCGATACGGATTTTGCCATTATTGGGTACGGCAAGCTCGGGGGCATCGAGTTGGGCTACACCTCGGATCTGGACCTGGTGTTTGTCCACAAGGCAGACCCGCAGTTGAGCACCGACGGCGACAAACCCATCGACAATGCCGTGTTCTTCACCCGCCTGGGCCAGCGCATTGTGCACATTCTCAGCACCCAGACGCCGTCCGGCCAGTTGTATGAGGTGGACATGCGCCTGCGCCCGTCTGGCAATTCGGGTTTGCTGGTCAGCACCCTACAGGCGTTTGAGAAATACCAGCAGCAGGATGCCTGGACCTGGGAGCATCAGGCCCTGGCCCGCGCCCGTGGCGTGGCCGGCTGCCCGGATACCCTGGCGGAGTTTGAAGCGATTCGGCAGAGAATTCTGTGCCAGCCGCGGGACAAACCCGCCCTGCGCCGGGAAGTCCTCGATATGCGTGAAAAAATGCGGGCGAGCCTGGGCACGCCGGATTTGGAGCAGGCCGATGAATTTCATATCAAGCACGACCACGGCGGCATCGTCGACATCGAATTCCTGGTGCAGTACCTGATGCTGGCCTGGAGCCATGAGCACCCCGCACTGACCCAGTGGAGCGACAACATCCGGCAACTGGAAGAACTCGGCCGCGCCGGCGTGCTGCCGGTGGCGGATACCGAGAACCTGCGGGAGGCCTACATTACGCTGCGCTCCACCATCCACCGCCGCGCGCTACAGAACCTGAACAGCCGGGTGGAGGGGAGCGCCTTCGAGCAGGAGCGGCGTTACATTCGCAGCCTTTGGGAAAAAGTGATGCTTGCCACCTAAGCCACATTCAATTCCGGCAAATTTTCCTGCTAGAATGCCCGTTCCCCGAAAAATTGCTTTTGTAGGAGCAGAACAGAATGTCGATGGCGGATCGTGATGGCGTTATCTGGCTGGACGGCGAAATGGTTCCCTGGCGCGAAGCCAAAACCCACGTCCTGACACACACCCTGCATTATGGCCTGGGCTGTTTTGAAGGTGTGCGCGCCTACAACACCGCCAACGGCCCGGCGATTTTCCGCCTGAAGGAACACACCGATCGCCTGTTCCGTTCTGCCCACATTCTGAACATGAAAATGCCCTTCACCAAGGAGCAGATCAACGAGGCCCAGCGCGCCGCCGTTCGCGAGAACAGTCTCGATGAAGCCTATCTGCGCCCGATGGCATTTTTGGGTTCCGAAGGCATGGGCCTGCGCGCCGACAACCTGAAAGTACACGTCATGGTTGCCGCCTGGAGCTGGCCGTCTTACATGTCGCCGGAAGCCAAAGAGCTCGGCATCAAGGTGCGGACATCTTCCTACACCCGTCACCACGTCAACATCACCATGTGTAAGGCTAAAGCCAACGGCAACTACATCAACTCCATGCTAGCGCTGAACGAAGCGATCTCCGGCGGAGCCGAGGAAGCCCTGTTGCTGGACAACGAAGGCTACGTGGCCGAAGGTTCCGGCGAGAACATCTTCATTGTCCGCGATGGTGTGCTGCACACACCGGAACTGACCTCCTGCCTCGAAGGCATCACCCGGGCCACCATCATCGATTTTGCCCGTGACCTTGGTCTGACCGTGAAAGAGCGTCGCATCACCCGGGACGAAGTCTACGTGGCCGAAGAGGCGTTCTTTACCGGCACCGCTGCCGAGGTACTGCCAATTCGCGAACTGGACGGCCGCATCATTGGTGCCGGCAAGCGGGGCCCGGTTACCGAGAAGCTTCAGGGTATGTACTTTGATGCGGTAAAAGGCAAGCTGGCCGAGCACAGTGGCTGGCTGACGCCGGTCAGATAAGCCCCGCATGGGGAGCGCCTGCCGCCAGCATGTTCGGGCCACCGGAGGCTATCTGGTGGCCCGGTCGTTCGAGGCAGAGTTTTCGGACGATTGGTTCAACCCGGAGTTCTGGGGCGAGCGGGCAGTCCCGGTAACCGCCGGTGGCCGGGGTGCTGCCTGGTTTCTGCGGCGGGAGTCCGGGGATCTTGTGCTACGGCACTTCTGTCGCGGCGGCATTCCTGGCCGTTTTCTGCGCCGTGGCTACCTGTTTGCCGGTTCGGATAACGTCCGATCCTTCGCCGAGTTCCGTCTTCTGGAGGCACTTCTGGACCTGGGGTTGCCTGTGCCAGAGCCCGTGGCGGCGGGTTACCAGCGTACCGGGTTACTCTTCTATCGTGCCGCCATCATCATTCGTCGTATCCCCGGTGCGAGGCCGCTTTCCGAATTCTGCAGCGCGGAGCACCTGGACCTTTGGGCTTCCGCCGGTGCCTGTGTCAGGCGGTTTCACGATGCGGGCGTGTTCCATGCCGACCTTAACCTGATGAACATCCTGATCAGTGATCGGGTGTACCTGATCGATTTCGACCGGGGCAGGTTGATGCCAGCCAGCCGCCCGGCCGACTGGCGGGACGGCAACATTCAGAGGCTGGAACGCTCCGTGAACAAGTGCCTGGGAGATCTGGAGTCCGGGCTCAGGAGACAGCTCTGGGGGGCGTTCCTGCAAGGCTACCGGAACCCGTAATCAGTAGACGGGGGACTCGCCCGGTGCCGTCCTGCGGAACCGCTTGTATTCCCACTGATACTGCTCTGGAACGTCGGCAATACAGTGCTCTACCGACCGGTTGAGAGCGGTCAGGGATTCGGCCATGTCTGCCGATTCCATGCCTGGCTCCGTTTCACGGATCACGATCTTGAACCCCTGTGCGTCCGGCAGTCGCTGGGCGTAGGTGATCAGTGGTTTCGCGCCGGTCTTCTGGATAAGCTTCGAAGCCAGCGTCATGGTGATGGTGGGGATGCCGAAAAACGGTGCAAACTCACCGCCTTCCCGGCGCGGTGTCTGGTCCGGAAGAATCCCGACCACGCCACCGTTTTTCAGAATGCTGAACAGCCGCATGATGCCCCTTCGATCGGTGGCAACCAGTTCAGAGCCGCTCCGGCTCCGGACCTTTTTCATATAGTCTTCAAAGCCTGGCTGGTTGGGCGGGCTGTACAAGGCCGCCATTTTATAGCGCGACGCGAAAAACAGACCGGTCAGTTCCCAGTTGCCAAGGTGGGGGGCGAGTAACAGTAACCCCCGGCCATCCTCTGCGTCCTCCAGCAGTTCCTCTCCCTCGATTTCCCGGATCAGGCCGAGACACCGCTCGACCGGCCACTCCCACATCAAGGGGATCTCAAGGGCAGTGGCACCGGTTTCCTGCAGGCTTCTCCGGCTCAGGCGCTCAACGTCCGGGCGGGTCAGGTTTGGGTAGCAAGCCTCGAGGTTTCGGCGAGTGGTCTCGGCGGAGCGCCCTCCGAGCCTCCAGGCCAGGGCGCCGAGTAAGCGGCCGAGCCCCTGGGCGTTGCGCAGTCCAAGCAGTGAGAGCAGACGGAATACCAGTTTGATGAGCTTGCCGGACACGGAAACGATCCAATCAGGGAGAAAACGGAGCCGAAAAAGTACCATTGTCCCAGTAGGCAGACAAGGCGATTGACGGTTTGTAACAGCCCTGTGGTCTGCTTTTGCCTGGCGGGCATGGTAGAATTCGCGGGCTTTTAACCTGCCGCCCGGTCGTGGCCCAAGCCAGAGCCGGGTACGAGAACCTGAGGTGCCCGGGCGACGATTATGTGGAACCTGATTCGATTGGCTTTTTTCCGGTTTGCTGCGGGCGGCTGGATTCCGGCCGGCTGGTTCGAAC
>DASSWD010000073.1:0-3934 GCA_035705335.1 Marinobacter sp.
GCCTGAGGCGCCTTTGGCGTACGGGCAGCCACCCAGTCCGGCGACGGAGGCATCGATCACTGACACGCCTTCTTCCAGCACGGCGTAGAGATTGGCCAGCGCCTGGCCGTAGGTGTCGTGGAAGTGGGCGGCGAGTTTGTCGGCGGGGACGTGCTTGCTGACGGCTTCGAGCATGCGTTTGGCTTTCAGCGGCGTGCCTACGCCAATGGTGTCGCCCAGAGAGACTTCATAGCAGCCCATGTCGTACAGGGCCTTGGCGACGGTAGCGACCTGTTCTGGCGCGATGTCGCCCTCGTAAGGGCACCCTAGTACGGTAGAGACGTATCCGCGCACGGGAATGTTGTGTTGCCGCGCTGCGTCAATCACCGGGATGAAGCGTTCCAGGCTTTCGGCGATGGTGCAGTTGATGTTCTTTTTGCTGAACGATTCAGAGGCTGCGGCAAACACGGCGACTTCGTCCACGCCGGCAGCGAGGGCACCCTCGAAGCCTTTGAGGTTCGGTGTGAGTACCGAGTATCGAACCCCTGGCTTTCGATGAATACCGGCCATGACGTCCGCGGCATCGCCCATTTGGGGAACCCATTTCGGGGACACAAAGGCGGCGGCTTCGATGTGGGTGAGGCCGCAGTCGGCCAGGCGGTCAATCAGGCCGGTTTTGATGGCGGTGGCAATCACCGGGCCGGGTTCGTTCTGGAGTCCGTCCCTGGGGCTCATTTCCACCAGCCGGACCTGCTTGGGAAAGGCCATCAGCTTGCCTCCTCTTTTTCGGTCACTTCAATGGCGATCAGTTCGGCGCCTTCGGCGACCTGGTCACCCTCGGCATAGAACACCTCGGTGACCACGCCGTCGGCCGGGGCCTTGATGGCATGCTCCATTTTCATGGCGTCCATAATCACCAGGGTCTGGCCGGCGGTCACTTTGTCGCCCACCTTGGCCTGGATGGCCACCACAGCGCCGTTCATCGGGGCGGCCAGGCTGCCTTCGCTGGCCATGTCTTCAAAGCCGTAGGTTTCCCGGTACACGATGCATTTGAAGGTGTCGCCCTCGTAGAACAGCACCAGCTCGTCGTTGTGCAGATTTCCGTGCACGCTCAGCCGGTGGCCGTTGATCACCGCCTGCAGATAGTCGTCGTTTAGCCTGGCGTTCAGGTGATACACGCTCCCGCCTGCGAGCACCTGGTAGCGGTCGTCCCGCTCCAGGATCTTGAGTTCATGTTTGTCGTCACCCACCTGCAGGGTCAGCGGCTGGGCGTATTCGGAATTGATGCGCCAGCTGTTCTTGCGGCCGAACGGCGACCAGGGGTCGGCGGTGACCGGCTCGGCGGATTTGCGCTGCTCCAGAATGAAGCCGGCAGCCAGCACCAGGGCTTTGTCCAGGTCGAGTTTCGATTTCGGGAACAGCAGCTCGCCGTGTCTGGCGATGAAGCTGGTGGTCAGGTCGGCTTCCCGGAACGGCTGGCTGTCCACCGTAGCATGCAGGAAGCGGATGTTGGTCTTGAGCCCGGCAATGCGGTATTGCTCCAGCGCCTGAACCATGCGGTTCACGGCCTGCTCCCGGGTGTCGTCCCAGACAATCAGTTTGGCGATCATCGGGTCGTAGTGAATGCTGATCTCGTCGCCTTCGGTGACACCGGTGTCCACTCGCACGTGGGCGCTTTCATCGGGGGTGCTCAGGTAGCGCAGGGTGCCGGTGGCAGGCAGGAAATCCTGGTCCGGGTCTTCGGCGTAAATGCGCGCCTCGATAGCATGGCCGCGCGTTTTGACCTGCTCCTGGGTCAGCGGCAGGGGCTCGCCCCAGGCGACTTTCAGCTGCCATTCCACCAGGTCCTGACCGGTAACCATTTCGGTGACCGGGTGCTCCACCTGCAGGCGGGTGTTCATTTCCATGAAGAAGAACGAACTGTCCACGTCGTACAGGAACTCGACGGTACCGGCGCCCACATAATCGATGGCCTGGGCGGCGCGCACGGCGGCTTCGCCCATGGCTTTACGGGTGTCGTCGCTCAGGCCCGGGGCCGGCGCTTCTTCCAGTACTTTCTGGTGGCGGCGCTGTACGGAGCAGTCTCGCTCTGCCAGATAAATGCCATTGCCGTGCTGGTCGCAGAACACCTGAATTTCCACATGGCGGGGCTGGGTCAGGTAGCGTTCGATCAGCATGTCCGGGTTGCCGAAGGCGTTCCTGGCTTCCCGCTGGGCGGCGGCGAGGGCGTCATTGAAGTCGTCCATACGTTCCACCACGCGCATACCCTTGCCGCCACCACCGGCGACGGCTTTCAGCAGCAGCGGGAAACCGCATTTCTCGGCCTCGGCCCGCAGCAGGTCGGGCGACTGATCTTTGCCGTGGTACCCCGGCACCAAAGGCACGCCGGCGTTTTCCATGATCGCCTTGGCGGCGGATTTGGAGCCCATGGCGGCAATAGCACCGGAGGGCGGGCCGATAAATACGATGCCGTTGGCTTCACAGGCCTCGGCAAAGTCGGTGTTCTCGGACAGGAACCCGTAGCCCGGGTGGATGGCCTGGGCGCCGCTCTGCCGGGCGATGTCGATGATGGTGTCGGCTTTCAGGTAGCTTTCAGAGCTGGCTGCCGGCCCGATGCGGAAAGCCTCATCGGCCATGGCCACGTGCCGGGCATTGGCGTCGGCGTCGGAATAGACGGCCACGCAGCGGATACCCATGCGATGGGCGGTCTGGATGATCCGGCAGGCGATTTCGCCCCGGTTGGCGATCAGGATTTTATGGAACATTACGAGTTATCTCCCGGAACCCAGGCGGCCTTGCGTTTGTCCAGGAAGGCGTTGAGACCTTCCTGACCCTCTTCGCCCACGCGAATGTCGGCAATGCGCTGGGCGGTGTCGTCAATGACCTCAGAACTGATGGTTTTGTGGCTGACTGCAAACACCAGGTCTTTGGCCGCTTTCATGGCCTCAGGGCCGTTCAGGGCCAGTTGCAGCAAGAGTTCTTCACATCGACGGCGCATGGCGTGCTCGTCTTCGCACAGAATGTGGACCAGCCCGTATTGTTGCGCGTCCTGAGCGCTGAACACTTCGGCGGACAGGAAGTATCGCCGGGCCTGGCGCTCACCGATGGCACGCACCACATACGGGCTGATGACGGCGGGAATCAGGCCCAGTTTGACCTCGCTCAGGCAGAAGCTGGTTTTCTCTGTCGCCAGTACGATGTCGCAGCAGGCGGCCAGGCCCACGGCACCGCCGTAGGCGGCGCCCTGTACCAGCCCGATCACTGGTTTGGACAGATGATTCAGGGTGCTCATTAAACGCGCCAGTTGCCGGGAATCGTCCAGGTTTTCCTGGCGGGTGTTGTCCGCCATGCGGCGCATCCAGGCCAGGTCGGCGCCAGCGGAAAAGTGCTTGCCTTCGGAACGCAGTATCACGATCTGGGTGTCGACATCCCGGTCGACCTGCTCCAGCGCCTGGATCAGTTGCTGGATGATCACGTCGTCAAAGGCGTTTCGTTTGTCAGGGCGGTTCAGCACAATCTCAACGACGTGATCGTCCCTGTGGTGCAACAGAACCGCAGAGTCTTGCTGGGTCATGGCGGCTCTCCTTTACATGCGGAACACGCCAAAGCGTGTGGGCCTGGCGGGTCGGTTGAGGGTGGCGGACAGGCTCAGGGCAACCACTTCCCGGGTCTGGGCCGGGTCAATCACGCCGTCGTCCCACAGGCGGGCGCTGGCGTAGTAGGGGTGGCCCTGCTGCTCGTAGGTGTCGATGACCGGTTGCTTGAATGCGGCTTCGTCTTCGGCGCTCCACTGCTGGCCTTTACGCTCCATGCCCTCGCGTTTCACCTGGGCCAGCACGCCGGCGGCCTGCTCGCCGCCCATCACGGAGATGCGGGCGTTCGGCCACATCCACAGGAAGTCGGGACTGTAGGCGCGGCCGCACATGCCGTAGTTGCCGGCGCCGAACGACCCGCC
>DASSWD010000074.1:0-2549 GCA_035705335.1 Marinobacter sp.
GGCTGACGTTGCAGAGCTGGTCGACAAACTGAAGAACGAAGCGAAGGTGATCTAAATGAGCATCCTGGTAATTGCTGAACACGACAACAGCAGCCTGAAGCAGGCTACCCTGAATGTTGTAGCGGCTGCCAAGGCCATCGGTGGTGACATCGACGTGCTGGTTGCCGGCCAAAACGTAGGCGCCATCGCTGAAGCGGCTGCCAAGGCCGAGGGCGTAAACAAGGTACTGGTTGCCGACAACGCTGCCTACGGTCATTTCCTGGCCGAGAACCTGTCTGAGCTGGTTGCCGAGCTTGGCAAGGGCTACAGCCACATCCTGACCTCTGCCGGCACCACCGGTAAGGACTTCATGCCGCGCGTTGCTGCGCTGCTGGACGTGGCCCAGGTCTCTGACATCATCCGCGTTGAATCCGACGACACCTTTGTGCGCCCGATCTACGCCGGTAACGCCATCGCGACCGTGAAGGCCAGCGACAGCATCAAGGTCATCACCGTTCGCCCGACCGCATTCGATCCGGTGGCCGCTGAAGGTGGTTCCGCTGCCGTTGAGCAGCTGAATGTGGTCAAAGACGCAGGCCTGTCCGCGTTTGTAGGCGAAGAGAAGGCTAAGTCTGACCGTCCGGATCTGGCTTCTGCCGGCATCGTGATTTCCGGTGGTCGTGGCATGCAAAACGGCGAAAACTTCAAGATGCTGGAGAGCGTGGCTGATCTGCTGGGTGCCGCCGTGGGTGCCTCCCGTGCCGCGGTTGACGCAGGCTTCGTCCCGAACGACATGCAGGTCGGTCAGACCGGCAAGATCGTTGCGCCGCAGCTATACGTTGCCGTGGGCATCTCCGGCGCGATCCAGCACCTGGCGGGTATGTCGGAGTCCAAGGTGATCGTTGCGATCAACAAAGACGAAGAAGCCCCGATCTTCCAGGTCGCGGATTACGGCCTGGTGGCGGACCTGTTCGAAGCAGTACCGCAGTTTGAAGAAGAGCTGAAGAAAGTTATCTAACGCTCGGTAGTTAAAGAAAAAGGCGCTCTTTGGAGCGCCTTTTTTATGGGCATTCAGGTATCCGTTCTGTCAGGGCTTGTTCTTCGATGGCCCCCGGGTTCGCGACACCATGCGTTTTTCCGAACTGCCAATAAACAGGGTGTCAGCGATGATGTGCAGTGCCCGATTGGTGGTCCGCACCGCCCGGTAGACCTCGGTGCTGGTCTGGTGGTGCCGTTGTTGCACCCGGCGGGCCCGTACCCGAAACTCGTCGTCTTTGGAAAACAGATCAATCAGCCCGAAGGTGGCGTTGGCGATGGTCATGTGTACCTTCTCCACAGCCGACGTACTGCCAGACACCGTATCTTCCAGCAGTTTGGCCCGGTTTCGCACCTCCAGCATGTCCATGCGGGCCTTTTGACGGGCGCTCAGCTCGGCAATTCTCAGGGCGTTCAGCCGTCGTATCAGGGCCCGATTGTCGAACGCCGTCTGATACCCGGCTACCAGCAAGGCTCCGGCCAGCAGCAATCCCGATGTAATCAGCCATACTGGATGCATCTGTGCAACTCCTCAGCGGTATTCCATATGCATTTCGACGGCAATGTCACGGGCGTCAAGCTCACGCTCCAGTTCTTTCATCACTTCCTGATACACCATCTTGCGGGTCATCACCGGCAGCCGGTCGGCCAGCATACGTCCGGTTCGCGATTCCCGTTTGGCCAGGGCAATCGGATCCAGAACCTTCAACGTAAGCACCAGTTCCGGTTCTGTCGGGGTATCGCTGGTATCCTCATTCTCCAGCATGTGTCTGACCATGTTCCGCTGTTCCATCAGTTGCCAGAGCAACAGGGTGCTGGCCACCAGCAAAACCAGGCTTAGAAAGGATAAAGCGATGATCAAGGTAGGCCTCCTTGGTCTTTGGGAACGTGGGACGAGTGTGCCATTCATCCGCTATCTCCATCACATTGTAAAGGACGCATTGTTACCATGATCTGGTTAAAAGCTTTCACCGCCGGGTTTCTTTCGACACTGGTTTTTCACCAGGGCCTGTTCGGCCTGTTCTATCTGGCGGGAGTTGTGCCTGCCGCCCCGTTCAACCTGACACCGGTACCGCCGCTGGGCGTCCCGGCCATCGTGTCGCTGGCATTCTTCGGAGGGTTGTGGGGGATCGTGCTCTGGGCCATCGCCGGGCAACTCTCCGGTGTCAAACACTGGCTGCTGCACGCACTGATCGGGGCAATTGGTCCTACCGTGGTGGCCATGCTGGTGGTCTTCCCGATGAAAGGCCTGGATGTCACGGCGCAGATCTGGATTGGCGGCCTGATTCTCAATGGTGTCTGGGGTCTGGGCGTGGCAGTATTCATGATCATCATGGGGGCACGCAAAGCGTCCCGTGCCTGAGTGCAAAGCCTTATCAAATGGACCGTTCGATAAAAGGATGAATCATGTCTGATTCCCAACAGCCCACCAACACCGCCAAAACCCAGCCTGAATACGACGTGGTCGTGTTCGGTGCCACCAGTTTTGTCGGGCAGATTCTCGCCCGTTACCTGACCGATCGCGTCGCCGCAGG
>DASSWD010000075.1:0-4261 GCA_035705335.1 Marinobacter sp.
GCCATCCGTGTGTTTGAGTCTGGCTCTATCCTGCTGTACCTCGCGGAAAAGTTCGGTGAGTTCCTGCCGAAAGACCCGGCCAAGCGCACGGAAACCCTGAACTGGCTGTTCTGGCAGATGGGCAGTGCGCCGTTTCTGGGCGGTGGTTTTGGCCACTTTTACGCCTACGCGCCTGAGAAGTACGAGTACCCGATCAACCGTTACACCATGGAAGTGAAGCGCCAGCTGGATGTGCTGGACCGGCAGCTGGCCGATAACCAATACATCGCCGGTGACGAGTACACCATTGCGGACATGGCCATCTGGCCCTGGTACGGCGCGCTGGTGAAAAACATGGTGTATGAAGCGGCGGAATTCCTTGAAGCGCACACCTACACCAACGTGGTGCGGTGGACCGATGAGCTGGCCCAGCGCCCGGCGGTGAAGCGCGGGCGGATGGTTAATAAGGCCTGGGGTGAGCTGTCGTCGCAGCTGCACGAGCGCCATGACGCCAGCGACTTCGAGTTGCGCACCCAGGACAAGCTCGAAGGCGGTCAGTAACCCTGCGCTGACGACGTGCTGCGTCTGGGGTCGGCGGCGCCATAAAAGGTGCCGTCGTCACCGATCATAATGCTCTGTATCGCCCCCATGGCGTTGGTGGGCGATACCTTGTGCCCACGCGCTTCCAGCAGCGAGAGCGTATCCGGGCTGAATCCCTGTTCCACCAGAATCTCATCCGGCAGCCATTGATGGTGCATCCGGGGCACGCTGACGGCGGTCTGGATGTTCATGCCGTGGTCGATCACGTTCATGATCACCTGCAAGGTGGTGGTGATGATGCGCGAACCACCGGGGCTACCGGTTACCAGCACGTTCTTCCCGTTTTTTCTGACAATGGTGGGCGACATGGAGCTGAGCATGCGCTTGCCTGGCTCAATCTTGTTTGCTTCGCCACCGATCAGCCCATAGGCGTTGGGGACGCCGGGTTTGGCGCTGAAATCGTCCATTTCATTATTCAGCAGGAAGCCGGCCCCGGCCACCGTGATGCCGGAGCCGTAGCTGAAGTTGATGGTGTAGGTGTTGGACACCGCGTTGCCCCAGCGGTCCACCACGGAAAAGTGGGTGGTCTCGGGGCTTTCATAGGCGTTCGGGTTACCTTCGCGGATGTCGGCCGACGGTGTTGCCTGGTCGCGGTCGATATCGTCGCGAAGGGCCGCTGCGTAGTCTTTGTCGGTCAGCCCGGCCAGCGGTACGTCCACAAAATCCGTGTCGCCGAGGTAGATCGAGCGGTCGGCGTAAGCCCGTTTCATGGCCTCTGCCATTAAATGAACGGTGGCGGCGGAGTTGTGGCCGAGTTCGCCGATTGGGTAGCCCTCCAGAATGTTGAGGATTTGCACGATGTGGGTGCCGCCGGAGGAGGGCGGTGACATGGACAACACGTCGTAGCCTCGATAGGTGCCCTGAATCGGCTGGCGGATAGCGGGTTGGTAGGCCTTTAAGTCTTCAAGCGTGATCAGGCCGTCGTTGCGTTGCATCTCCTCGACGATCAGTTCGGCAGTCTTGCCCGCATAGAAACCCGCAATGCCATCATCGGCGATGCGCTGCAGGGTAGCTGCCAGTTCCGGTTGCCGGAAACGTTCGCCCGGCTGGGGCGCGGTGCCATCCTCTTTATAGAAAGTGGCGTTGGTGGCTGGCCAGCGCTGCAGGCGTTCGCGGGCTTCCTCGAGGCCTTCGGTAAACCGATGGGGCACAATGAACCCATCCCGCGCCAGTTTGATGGCGGGGGCCAGTGCCTGTTCCAGGCTGATGGTGCCGTGTCGCTCCAGCGCCAGTGCCAGACCGGCCACGGTGCCGGGGACCCCGGCGGCTTTGTGGCTGAAGCGGCTGCGTTCGGGCACGGCTTCGCCATTCTCGTCCTGAAACATGGTTTCCGTGGCGGCGGCAGGGGCGGTCTCGCGGTAATCGATCGCCTCTGGTTTGCCGCCATCGCCCGGGGCGTAGAGCAGGAAACCACCGCCACCGATGTTGCCGGAGCGCGGCTGGGTCACGGCCAGGGCGAACCCGGCGGTAACAGCGGCATCCACGGCATTACCACCTTCCTTCAATACCTGCAGGGCAACGTCGGTTGCCAGGGTGTGGCTGGTGGCCACCATGCCGTGTTTGCCCACCACCGGGTGAAAACGTTCGCCCTCCAGAATGGCGGCGGTTTGCGAAAAAGCGGGCAGGCTAAAGGCTAGTGCAAGCGCAGCAGCCAACCAGCGGGCGCCTCGTGGGTGTACACGGGGTTTTTGGGTTCCCGGTGGGGTAACAGGCATGTGGGGGACTCCTCGTTTCTGTGGGCCAGATAGGCTATCATAGCCGGTCATTTTTACCGGTGCGCACCTGCACGCCGTCGCGGGCTCTGACCGTGGGTTCCCCGGCGCATCGGCTTTCCAGGATTCTTGTTAAGGAAAGGCTTCATGGAGCATACCTATCGTCTTGTGATTTCCTGCCCGGACTGGGTGGGAATTGTTGCCAAGGTGAGTAACTTCCTGTCCACCTACAACGGCTGGATTACCGAGGCGAGCCACCATTCCGACACCCAGACCGGGTGGTTTTTCATGCGCCACGAGATCAAGGCGGAGTCCATTCCCTTCGGCCTGGATCAGTTCCGCGCGTCGTTTGAGCCGATTGCCCGCGAGTTCAACATGAACTGGCACATCGCCGATTCGGCGCGTCCCAAGCGGGTAGTGCTGATGTGCAGCAAGGAATCCCACTGCCTGGCCGATCTGCTGCACCGGTGGCACAGCAAAGAGCTGAATGCGGATATGGTGGCGGTGATTTCCAACCACGACGACCTGCGCCGTATGGTGGAATGGCACGAAATTCCGTACCACCACGTGCCGGTGAGCAAAGACAACAAGGCCGAGGCCTTCGCCCACATTGAAGAGCTGCTTGAGCGATACGAGGCCGATGTGGTCGTGCTCGCCCGCTACATGCAGATTCTGCCGGCGGAGCTGTGCGAGAAGTACGCGGGCAAGGTGATCAACATTCACCACAGCTTCCTGCCGTCGTTTGCCGGTGCCCGGCCATACCATCAGGCCTACAGCCGGGGTGTGAAACTGATTGGCGCCACCTGCCATTACGTGACTCAGGACCTCGACGAAGGCCCGATCATCGAGCAGGACGTGATCCGCATCAACCACAGCGACTCCATCGACGACATGGTTCGCCTGGGCAAAGACGTTGAGAAAAACGTCCTGGCCCGTGGGTTGAGGTCGCACGTCGAAGACCGCGTGATTACCTACGAAAACAAGACCGTGGTGTTTGATTAACGCCCGGCCACGGTTGCCCTTTGGCGGGGCGGACTGTGGTATGCTTGGCGGCTTATTGAAGAACAAACACGGGGCCTGGAAATGGCCCCGGCAAGACTTCCAGATAACGCAAAGGAACCTTTCTCGATGGGTGAGTTAGCCAAAGAGATCCTGCCGGTCAATATTGAAGACGAACTGAAACAGTCGTACCTCGACTACGCCATGAGCGTTATCGTCGGCCGGGCCCTGCCGGACGTGCGGGACGGCCTGAAGCCGGTGCACCGCCGGGTGCTGTTCGCCATGTCCGAGCTCGGCAACGACTGGAACAAGGCGTACAAGAAATCCGCCCGTGTGGTGGGTGACGTTATCGGTAAATACCACCCGCACGGCGATTCTGCGGTGTACGACACCATCGTTCGTATGGCCCAGCCGTTCTCGCTGCGCTATCCGCTGGTCGACGGCCAGGGTAACTTTGGTTCCATCGACGGCGACAACGCCGCCGCCATGCGTTACACCGAAATTCGCATGGAGAAGATCGCCCATTCCCTGCTGGCGGATCTGGACAAGGAAACCGTCGATTTCGTCGACAACTACGACGGCACCGAGCGCATTCCCGAAGTGCTGCCCACCCGGGTTCCAAACCTGCTGGTAAACGGTTCCTCTGGTATTGCCGTGGGCATGGCCACCAACATTCCGCCCCACAACCTGACGGAAGTGGTGAACGGCTGCCTGGCGCTGATTGATAACCCGAACCTGACCGTCGATGAGCTGATGGAATTCATCCCCGGCCCGGACTTCCCCACCGAGGGCATCATCAACGGCCGTGCCGGCATTGTTGAAGCCTACCGCACCGGCCGTGGTCGCATTTACATCCGCGCCCGGCATGAAATCGAAGTCGACAAGAAAACTGGCCGCGAAGCCATCATCATCACCGAGCTGCCGTACCAGCTGAACAAGGCGCGGCTGATTGAGAAAATCGCCGAGCTGGT
>DASSWD010000076.1:0-12421 GCA_035705335.1 Marinobacter sp.
AACCGGATTGACTGGATTGCCGGTATCATCAACGGCACCGGCAACTACATTCTCACCGAGATGCGCGCTGGCCGTGAATTCGGCGAGGTGCTGAAGGAAGCGCAGGCCTTGGGATACGCCGAAGCCGACCCGACCTTCGACGTGGAAGGCATCGATGCCGCCCATAAACTGACCATCCTGGCTGCGTCCGGTTTCGGCGTGCCGCTGCAGTTCGAGAAAGCCTACACCGAGGGTATTTCCGAGCTGACCCCCTACGACATTGCCCACGCCGAACTGCTCGGTTACCGGGTCAAGCATCTTGGTATTGCCCGGCGCCGGGACGATGGCATTGAACTGCGTGTGCACCCGACCCTGGTACCCCAGAGCCACCTGATTGCTCAGGTTGACGGCGTACTGAACGCCATTCTGGTGGACGGCGATGCCGTCGGCCAGACCATGTATTACGGCCCGGGGGCCGGTGACGAAGCCACCGCATCCGCGGTGATTGCCGATATCGTCGACGTTGCCCGTGGACTTGGCAGCAACAGCCAGCAGCGGGTGCCGTACCTGGGCTTCAGCCCGGATGCCCTGGAAGATCTGGCGGTGCTGGGTATGGACGACGTGCAGTCTGCGTATTACCTGCGGATTCAGGCGTTCGACCACCCCGGTGTACTGGCGAAAGTGGCGTCGATTCTCAGCGAGCATGGCATCAACATTGAATCGATCATGCAGAAAGAATCCGAGTTCAAGGACGGCCGCATTCCGGTCATCATCCTGACCCACACGGTTCAGGAGCGTCAGATGAATCTGGCGATTGCCGAAATGGAAGCCCTGGCCGACATCGATGGCAAGGTCGTTCGCATCCGCGCTGAAAACTTTAACTGACAGGTACCCACGTGAGATACATCAGTACACGGGGCGACGCGCCCGCCCTGGGCTTTGAAGACGTCCTTCTGACTGGCCTGGCCACCGACGGCGGCCTTTACGTGCCGGAGTCCCTGCCGCATTTCAGCCTGGAAGAAATCCGCAGCTGGCGTGGCTTGCCGTACGCCGACCTGGCGTTCAAGGTGATGTACCCGTTTGTTGAAGACGCCATCCCGGAAGACGACTTCCGTACCATGCTCCGGGACACCTACGGTGTGTTCAGCCATAAGGCCGTGGCGCCGCTGGTGCAACTGGACAGCAACGAGTGGGTGCTGGAGCTGTTCCGGGGCCCGACCCTGGCGTTCAAGGATTTCGCCCTGCAACTGCTTGGCCGCCTGCTGGACTATGTGCTGGAGAGGCGCAAGCAGCATGTGGTGATCATGGGTGCCACCTCCGGCGACACCGGCTCGGCTGCCATTGAAGGCTGCCGCCGTTGCGAGCACGTGGACATTTTCATCCTGCACCCGCACCAGCGCGTGTCGGAAGTGCAGCGTCGTCAGATGACCACGGTGATGGGCGACAACATCCACAACATCGCGGTCAAGGGCAACTTTGACGACTGCCAGCGCATGGTCAAGGAAAGCTTTGGCAACCAGGGCTTCCTGGGCGGGAAAACCCAGCTTGCGGCGGTTAACTCCATCAACTGGGCGCGGATCATGGCCCAGATTGTCTACTACTTTCAGGCGTCGCTGGCGCTGGGCGGGCCGGACCGCAGCATGGCGTTCTCGGTACCCACCGGTAACTTTGGTGACATCTTCGCCGGGTATCTGGCCAAGAAAATGGGCCTGCCGATCAACCAGCTGGTCATCGCCACCAACCGCAATGACATCCTGCACCGGTTCATGAGCGGCAACCAATACGAGCAGCACCAGCTTGAGCACACCCTGTCGCCGAGTATGGACATCATGGTGTCGAGCAACTTCGAGCGTCTGCTGTTTGACCTCCACGGCCGGGACGGCGCGGCGGTCAAAACCCTGCTGGAGAATGCCGCCAAGGGCCCAGTGAGCATTGAAGACTACCGCTGGAAGCATGCTCGCAAGCTGTTCGACAGCGACGCGGTGGACGACAAAACCACCTGCGACACCATTCGCGAGATTTACGAGCAAAACGAGTACCTGCTGGACCCGCACACCGCCATCGGCGTGCGTGCTGCCCGCAACTGCCGCCGCGATCCGGCAGTGCCGATGATCACCCTGGGAACCGCCCACCCGGCCAAGTTCCCGGATGCCATCGCCGAATCCGGGTTGAGCATGAAACCGCAACTGCCGGCCCACATGGCCGACCTGTTCGAGCGGGAAGAGCGCTATACGGTTCTGGACAACAATGTCTCCGAAGTGCAGGGCTTTATTGCCAGGCACTGGAAAAACGCCTGAACCGGCATGATCCCGAAAAAAATCCTGCGTCGTCGCCAGCCTACTGATCTGGTGGGCTGGGGGCAAAACCTGCCGCCCATCCTCCGCCGCCTCTACGCCGCCCGCGGTGTGCAGTCTGACGACCAGCTTCAGTACACCCTGAAGCATCTGGCTTCGCCCATGCAGTTGCGCGGTATCGACCGGGCCGTCGAGATCCTGGCCCGCGCCATCGACCACCGCCAGCGGGTCATGGTGCTGGGGGACTTCGACGCCGATGGCGCCACCAGTACCGCGGTCGCCATGCTTGGGTTGTCCATGCTAGGCGTGGCATCGATTGATTTCCGGGTACCCAGCCGGTTTGCCGACGGCTATGGCCTGACGCCAGGTATCATTCACCGCTTGCGCGATGAGGGCGACCTGCCGGACGTGCTGGTCACCGTCGACAACGGCATCTCTGCCATCGAGGGCGTGCGAGCCGCCAGGGAACTGGGTGTGCGGGTGGTCGTCACCGACCATCACCTCGCTGGTGACGAACTGCCGGACGCTGATGCCATAGTCAACCCGAACCAGCCGGGTTGCCCGTTCCTGAGCAAGAACGCCGCAGGCGTTGGTGTGATGTTTTATGTGCTGACGGCTTTGCGCAAGTACCTCCGGGACCACAACCGCTTGCCGGATCCCGAGCCCAACCTGGGCCATTTGCTCGACCTGGTGGCGCTGGGCACCGTCGCCGATGTGGTGCCGCTGGATCACAACAATCGCATCTTCGTGGAACAGGGCATCCGCCGCATCCGCAAAGGCGAAGCCCGCCCGGGCATCCTGGCACTGTTGAATGTTGCCGGCCGTGACTACACAGACATCAGCGCCACCGACCTAGGCTTTGTTGTGGGCCCGAGACTCAACGCCGCCGGCCGCCTCGACGACATGAGCATCGGCATCGCCTGTCTGCTGGCCGACGACCCGGACGAAGCGTTGCGCCTGGCCCGGGAACTGGACAACTTCAACCGTGAACGCCGCAGTATCGAAAAAGGAATGAAAGCCCAGGCCCAGGACCTGCTGGCGTCCATGTCCCTCGACATCGAAGGCCTGCCCTGGGGCCTGGCCCTGTTCGACCCGGACTGGCACCAGGGCGTTATCGGCATCCTCGCCGCCAGAATCCGCGAACAGACCCACCGGCCAACCATCGCCTTCGCCCCGGACGACGACGGCGAACACCTCAAAGGTTCGGCACGATCCATCCCGGGGTTACACATCCGCGACGCGCTGGCCGTGGTCGACGCCAGACACCCGGGCCTGATGAAAAAATACGGCGGCCACGCCATGGCCGCCGGCATGACCATCGCCAAAACCGACCTGGACGCCTTCACCGCCGCCTTCGATCAGGCCGTGCGTAGCACATTGACCGCCGACGACCTCGAAGCCGCCATCGTCACCGACGGCCCACTGGCCCAGAATGAACTCAACCTGGACACCGCCTACCTGCTCAAACGCGCCGGCCCCTGGGGCCAGCATTTCCCGGAGCCGGTCTTCGACGGCGAATTCCGCGTGATCAGCCAGCGCATCGTCGGTGAAAACCACCTGAAACTGGTGCTGCAACCTGTTGATGGCGGTGGCATCATCGACGGCATCGCCTTCAACACCGGCCCGGAAGTGCCGGACTACACGCGCAGCGGGGCGAGGGTGGTGTACAAACCCGACGCCAACAGCTTCCGGGGCCGGACCAATCTGCAGCTTCTTGTAGATTATCTGGAGCCGCTGGCCTGAGATCTGCCCGAGCCGGAATCCCCGAGCAAGGTCTGGGCGCCGGGTGGAGTAAAGCTGTCCGGAAGTGTCGAAAACAGGGATGTTTTCGTCAAGCGTACAGGGATGTATTCACCGCGTCTTCCGGGCAGCTTTACCCCACCCGGTGCGTACTCCGGAGTTCCGAAAGCAGGCCAGCCTCCAAGTCACGAATAGCTGATTTAACAAGCAGAATCGGTTAGAATCCGCCCCCTGTTTATCGCACCCAAATGTCAAAGCGAGACCCGGATACATGGAAATCAATCCCATCGTGATCAAAATCAAAGAACTCCGCGAGCGCACCGACGCGCTTAGGGGGTATCTTTGACTACGACCAGCGCAGCGAACGACTCGTCGAAGTAGAACGCGAACTCGAACTCCCCACCGTCTGGGACGACCCCGAACGCGCCCAGGCCCTGGGTAAAGAACGGTCCGACCTGGAACTGATCGTCAACACCATCGACACCCTTACCAGCGGCCTGGCCGACGCCGAAAGCCTGCTCGACATGGCCGTGGAAGAAGACGACGAAGGCACCGTCCAGGACATCGTCCGCGACCTCGAAGGCCTCGACGGCGAGCTGGAAAAACTCGAATTCCGCCGCATGTTTTCCGGCGAAATGGACGCCAACAATGCCTACCTCGACATCCAGGCCGGCTCTGGTGGCACCGAAGCCCAGGACTGGGGCAACATGTTGTTGCGCATGTACCTGCGTTGGGCCGAACGCCGGGGTTTCAAAGCCGAGATCGTCGAGCTTCAGGAAGGTGAAGTAGCCGGCATCAAGAGTGCCACCATTCACGTTCAGGGCGACTACGCCTATGGCTGGCTGCGCACTGAAACCGGCGTGCACCGCCTGGTGCGCAAGTCCCCGTTCGATTCCGGCAACCGACGCCACACCTCGTTCTCCTCCGTGTTTGTCTCCCCGGAAGTGGACGACAGCTTCGAAATCGAGATTAACCCGGCGGACCTGCGGGTGGATGTGTACCGTGCCTCTGGCGCTGGTGGCCAGCACGTCAACCGGACCGAATCCGCCGTACGGTTGACCCACAACCCTACCGGTATCGTCGTGGCCTGCCAGGCCGGCCGAAGCCAGCACCAGAACAAAGACCAGGCCATGAAACAGCTCAAGGCCAAACTGTTTGAACTGGAAATGCAGAAGCGCAACGAAGAGAAGCAGAAGCAGGAAGACGCCAAATCCGACATCGGCTGGGGCAGCCAGATCCGCTCCTATGTTCTCGACGACAGCCGTGTCAAAGACCTGCGCACCAAGGTGGAGACCAGCAACACCCAGGCGGTGTTGGACGGCGACATCGACAAGTTTATCGAAGCCAGCCTGAAAATGGCGCTGTAACGCGCCATCCATCCAGGCCCCGATTCTGAAACCGAATAACCGACTCTCCAGTGAGCGAAGATGACTGAATCAACCCAGAACGCCGCACCGCACGAGGACAACAAGTTGATTGCCGAACGCCGCGCCAAACTGGCCGCGCTGCGTGAGCAAGGCAATCCGTTCCCCAACGACTTCCGCCGGGACGCCACCGCTGCCGAACTGCAGACACAATACGGTGACAAAACCAAGGAAGAACTGGAGTCCCTGGGCATCAAGGTCGCCATTGCCGGCCGCATGATGCTCGACCGCAAGGCATTCAAAGTGGTTCAGGACATGACCGGCCGCGTCCAGATTTATGCCTCCAAGGACGTCCAGAAAGACACCAGACACTGGGACTTGGGCGACATCGTCGGCGTGCGCGGCACCCTGTCCAAATCCGGCAAGGGCGACCTGTACGTGACCATGGAAGAGTACGTGTTACTGACCAAATCGCTGCGCCCGCTGCCGGAAAAACACAAAGGCCTGACCGACACCGAGGCCCGCTATCGGCACCGCTACGTCGACCTGATGGTCAACGAAGACAGCCGCCGAGTGTTCCACGCCCGTTCGAAGATCATCAACGTGATGCGCCAGTACTTCGCCGATCGGGATTTCATGGAAGTGGAAACCCCCATGCTGCAGGTGATTCCTGGCGGGGCCACCGCGCGCCCGTTCGTGACTCATCACAACGCCCTGGGTATCGACATGTATCTGCGCATTGCGCCGGAACTGTTCCTCAAGCGCCTGGTGGTCGGTGGCTTCGAGCGGGTATTCGAGATCAACCGCAACTTCCGCAACGAAGGGCTGTCCACCCGGCACAACCCCGAGTTCACCATGGTCGAGTTCTACCAGGCCTACGCCGACTACAACGACCTGATGGACCTCACCGAAGACATGTTGCGCACCATCGCCCAGAAAGTACTGGGTACCACCACCGTGGTCAACACCCGGGTGCTGAAAGACGGCAGCGAAGACACCATCGAATACGATTTCGGCAAGCCGTTCGAACGCCTGACCGTGGTCGACGCCATCCTGCGCTACAACCCGGACGTCACCCGTGAGCAACTGGCCGACCCGGGACAGGCTCGTGCCATCGCCAAAGACCTCGGCATCTACATCAAAAACGGCTGGGGCCTGGGTAAGGTGCAGATCGAAATCTTCGAGGCCACCGCCGAGCACCGCCTGATGCAGCCAACCTTCATCACCGAATACCCGAAAGAAGTGTCGCCCCTGGCCCGCTGCAAGGACAGTGACCCGTTCGTCACCGAGCGCTTTGAGTTCTTCGTCGGCGGCCGCGAGATCGCCAACGGCTTCTCCGAGCTCAACGACGCCGAAGACCAGGCCGAACGCTTCCAGGCTCAGGTGATGGAAAAAGACGCCGGCGACGACGAGGCCATGTTCTACGACGACGACTACGTCATGGCCCTGGAATACGGCCTGCCGCCCACCGCCGGCGAAGGCATCGGTATCGACCGCCTGGCCATGCTGCTGACCGACTCGCCGTCCATCCGCGACGTCATCCTGTTCCCCGCCATGCGTCCGGAAGTCAAAGCCGAGATCTCCGTCAGCAAGGACTAACAGGGAAACCAACAGCATGACACCCGCTGAGATCCTCGCCAGCCACCTCAAGCCCGGACGCGGCTGGGACACCCACCTGGCCGGCGAGTTCCAGCAACCCTACCTGCAACAGCTCGCCAGCTTCCTGGCGGGCGAAGAGCAGGCGGGCAAGGTCATCTACCCGCCCAGCAGCCACTGCTTCAACGCCCTCAACAGCACTCCGCTGGAGCGGGTCAGCGTCGTCATCCTCGGCCAGGACCCCTACCACGGCCCCGGCCAGGCCCACGGCCTGTGCTTCTCCGTGCGCCCGAAGGTTCCACCGCCCCCGTCGCTGGTCAACATCTTCAAGGAAATCGAAACCGACCTCGGCATCACACCCCCCGACCACGGCTGCCTGCAACCCTGGGCCGAGCAAGGCGTACTGCTGCTCAACAGCGTTCTTACGGTCGAACAAAGCAACGCCGGCGCCCACCAGGGCAAAGGCTGGGAAACCTTCACCGACGCCGTCATCGAAGTCATCAACCGGGAACGGGACAACATCGTTTTCATGCTCTGGGGTAGCTACGCCAAAAAGAAAGGCCAGCGCATCGACCGCAACCGCCACCTGGTCCTGGACGGCCCGCACCCGTCACCGCTGAGCGCCTACCGCGGCTTCTTCGGCTGCCGGCATTTCTCAAAAGCAAACCAGTGGCTGGAACAACAGGGAAGGGCGCCGGTTAATTGGGCGTTGCCAAGCAAGGCGGAGTTGATCGAACAATATAAGAACTAATCGGGATTTCGTTCGAGGGCTTACCGAAAAGCAGTCTTCGGGGTGGGTCCGGCTCCCAAAACCGTGCGGAGCCATGGATGGCGGAGCCGAGCGTACATGGATGTATTAACAGCGTGTTTTGGGAGCCGGACCCACCCCGGAGACGGGCGCCGAACTCCCAGAACTCATGATTACTGAAGCAAAGCCATAGCCGCTTCCATCTGAGCGTTGAGATCCTCCTCCTCGCTCATGTCCACGGCCGGATCCAGCCCCAAGCGCCCAAACGCCGAAATCGACGCCCAGTCCATTTCCGTCCAGGGATGCTCCGACCCGGCCACCAACTGCAGATTCGCGACCATCACCAGGTCGGCATAATCCGCCGCCGGCACCTCCCGCTGGAAACTCGCATACTCCAGCGGCACATTCTGCAGCTCCGGCGGGAAATCCCACTTCTTCAGAATCAGCGCGCCAATCCGTGGGTGCAGCTCATCAATCACATTGTCCAGCATGATACTGCTGATCTGAACGTCCTGATCCTCCACATAACGCAAAATCGGCAACACCCCGATCAAATGAACCAGCCCCGCCAGCGTGGCCTGATCCGGCTTCAGCCGCGTGTAATGCTGGGCCAGAACGTGGCACACACCGGCTACCTCGGTACTGGTCTGCCAGGTCGCCCGCAGCCGCTTGTCAATCATGTCTGACGTCGCCTGGAACATTTGCTCCATCGCCAGACCCATCGCCAGGTTGCTGGTGTACGCCATGCCCAGACGGCTCACCGCCATGTTCAGGTTCTCGATCGCGCGGCTGCCCCGGAACAGCGGACTGTTGCATACCCGGATGATGCGTGCCGACAGGGCCGTATCATTACTGATCACCTTCACCAGATCGGCGATGGCAGAGTCTTCAGCCTCGGCGATGTCCCGCACTTGCAGCGCAACCTCCGGCAGCGTGGGCAGAACCAGTTTGTCGCTTTCGATTGCCTGGGTCAGGTCGGTTTTTATCGTTTCAACAATGTTAGCCATAATCTGAGGAATTCCGATTGAGAAAGCTGAGTGCCAGGCGGCGACGGGTGGTGCCTGACGCCCGAAAAGTCGGGATGTGACCTAATTTATAGCAAATCTGGCGAATGTTTCCTGTCAACTTATGTATCAAGCGACGCCGACCGGGTTTGCTCCGGTACCGGGTAGGGCAGCGGCAGCAACACCAGCTCCGCGTCCAGGGCGTGTTCCAGAGACAGGGAGGCTGCCGCCGAATCGTGACGCAAAACTGCCAGGCACTGCCCGCCATCCGGTCCGGCCATGGCGGCGTTGACCACCTCACCGACCGCTTTGTCCCCCGCCATCACCCGCGTGCCGGGAACCGGCTGAGGGCCCGTGAACGCCAGCCGGTAAAGACTTTTCTTCAACTGTCCCAGAAAATGCATGCGTGCGATCACTTCCTGCCCGGTGTAGCACCCCTTCTTGAAGTGAACGCCCTGCAGGTGTTGCAGGTTGAGCATCTGGGGCACATAGGCTTCCACGGTTTCCTGTGTCAGATTCGGTACTCCCGCCGCAATCTCAGACAACGCCCAGTCCTGCTCTGACAGGGTTGGCAGGCTGCCCGGCAATGGCTGTGGATTCGCCCACTGCCACCATTGGTAACGCGGCTGACCCTCCGCTGTGGGTTCCAGGCGAATCAGCAGGCCTGCACTGATGGCCAGAACCTGGCCTGTGTCGGCCAGATCATCAGCCGCCGGCCCGGCGACCGCACGTGCTGCGGAAGCGCCGATCAATCCAGCGACCTGCCCCTGTTCCAGTCGGGTCATGGTGGTGCCCCGGAACAGCATCAGGTACTTGTTCAGTTGCCTGAGAATAGCATCGGCCAGCACCTCGTCCAGATCCATAACCAGGTCACCCTCTACCCGGGCAAAGCGGGTAATGCAGTAAGCCCGGCCTTTGGGCGTGCAGGCGGCGGCGCGGCGGGACTGGGTTGCAGTAATGTCATTAACGTTCTGGCTGAACTGACCCTGCACAAATTTGTCCACACCCGGCCCGGATAGGCGAGCCAGAATCCGGCGGGACAAGACAACGCCGCCTTCGGGAACGGCCCGGGACGGAACGGGGGAAGTCGCATCAGTCATGGTGGTCTCCGGATCAGCGGTGGGTATCAACGGTGGCGGATTGCCCGGTTCTCAGCCACATCCGCAGACGCCGTATCTCCTGCGGATCAGCGTTGGCAGGAAACGGCCCGATCGGGCCCACAACCCAGACAAACAGGTTATCGGATGTGGCGCCGCCGACGTCAAGTTTCAAGGCTAGGACCGACGATGTCAGCAGTGTATTGCGGTGAATCTGAACGTTCAGCTCCCCGCCATCGGCCAACAGGCAACAATGACGATCCGGTTCCAGCTTCAGGGCAATGATTGCCCTTGGGCCGGTGAGGAATCCCAGTCGTTGAACTTCGGTCACGGTTCTCCAGCCGATAGGAATCAGAGCCAGTAAGAGCCAGGGTGAACCGGCGAACCCTGCCACCAATACAAATGCGGCCAGAACGAGCCAGGGCAGCGCTGCCAGCAGGGCGGCACTGACAGAAGGGCGGAATGTCAGATTAATCCGGCTGGACACGGCGCAGGATGATGTCCACGATGCGCTGCAGGTCGGGGTCCTCGGGCCGGCTGCGCTGCATGAACCATTCGAACATGTCGGTGTCTTCGCAGCTCAGCAGCTTGCGGTAGCGCGCCTGGTCATCGGCAGGCAGCTCCCGATAGGCTTCTTCCAGAAACGGCAACAGAAGCACGTCGAGCTCCAGCATGCCCCGCCGGCTGTGCCACCACAGGCGGTGGAATTCGGTGTGTTCAGTGGCGTCTTTGCTGTCTGACATAACGATGGGCCTTGAAACGGTTGAACAGAACTGGAAACACCCGCCGACCGGCGAGTGTCAGGGCGACTGCATCCGATAATTGGTGGGCTCCAGAACCGTGTCATGCGGATCGTTCAGGAGCCCGGGGTAATCCAGCGTGTAGTGCAGGCCCCGGCTCTCCTTGCGCTGCAGCGCCGAGCAGATGATCAGATCGGAGACCGTCACCAGGTTACGTAGCTCAATAAGATCGTTGGTAACCCGGTAATTGCTGTAGAACTCGTTGATCTCGCGGGACAGCAGGTCTACCCGGTGTTTGGCCCGCTGCAGCCGCTTGGTGGTTCTCACGATACCTACGTAGTCCCACATGAAATGGCGCAGTTCGTCCCAGTTGTGGGAAATCACCACATCTTCATCGGAGTCCCGCACCTGGCTTTCGTCCCAGTCCGGGGCATCGGCGGGCGCGGGTATGTCGGATTCCCGGCGGGCAATGTCGTTGGCGGCGGCCCGGCCATACACCAGACACTCCAGCAGAGAGTTGCTGGCCATGCGGTTGGCGCCGTGCAGGCCGGTGAACGCCGCTTCACCCACCACATAGAGCTGGTTGATGTCGGTACGGGCCCGTTCGTCGGAGACCACACCGCCGCAGGTATAATGGGCCGCCGGCACCACCGGGATCGGATTTTTGGTGATATCGATGCCGTAGCCCAGACATTTTTCATAGATGGTCGGGAAATGCTGTTTCACAAACTCCGCGGGTTTGTGGCTGATGTCCAGGTACAGGTGGTCGGCGCCGAGCCGTTTCATCTCATGGTCGATGGCCCGGGCCACTATGTCCCGGGGCGCCAGTTCACCACGGGTATCGAACCGGTCCATAAAGCGGCTGCCGTCGGGCAGCTTGAGCACGCCGCCCTCGCCCCGCACGGCTTCGGTGATCAGAAACGACTTCGCGTGCGGGTGGTACAGGCAGGTGGGGTGAAACTGATTGAACTCCATGTTGGCGACCCGGCAGCCGGCGCGCCAGGCCATGGCAATCCCGTCGCCGGACGCGCCATCCGGATTGGTAGTGTACCGGTATGCCTTGGAGGCACCTCCGGTGGCAAGGACGGTGAATCTGGCCCGGTAGAGTTCAACGTGGTTGTCTTCCAGATTCAGGATATAGGCACCGACGCATCGGTTCCCTGGCAGGGAAAGCTTGCGATTGGTGATCAGGTCGACGGCGACGCGCCCGGATTTCAGGTCGATGTTGGAGCGGGCCTCGGCCTGGCTGGTCAGCGTGGTGGACACCGCATGCCCGGTAGCATCCGCCGCGTGGATGATGCGTCGGTGACTGTGGCCGCCTTCGCGGGTCAGGTGATAATGCTCGTTGTCATCTTCCCGGGTGAAGGCAACGCCGGAATCAATCAGCCAGCGGATGCTTTCCTTGCCGTGTTCCACGGTAAAGCGCACGGCGTCTTCGTGACACAAGCCCGCTCCCGCCACAAGAGTGTCCTGAATGTGGTTCTCCAGCGAGTCGCTGTCATCCAGGACGGCCGCTATCCCCCCCTGGGCCCAGAGCGTGGCCCCCGAGCTGATCTCGGCCTTGCTGATTACGCATACGCGCAGGTGTTCCGGCAGATTGAGCGCTACCGTCAGGCCGGCTGCGCCGCTGCCGATGATTAGAACGTCGTATTCGAAGGACTGTGGCATTGAATCGGGATCGCGGGCCATAATGTGGAGGTGTATTGAACTAAACTTTGCGCCGGCTGTCTATTTGGCCTGACGGATAAGCGAGCCCCGAGCGGATATTTCGCGCGGGTTCCACACCGAATGCCGGAAGAACCAGATGACACAAGCCAACCTTCTGAAAGCCAGGCCAGTGGCCAGCACAACAGGACAGT